>NZ_JBEZZG010000012.1:0-241243 GCF_040639085.1 Nonomuraea sp. NPDC023979 | reverse complement strand
CAGCAGCCAGTCGAACGACTCGGTCTGCAGGGCGAGAAGGTCAGGAACTTCGAGGGGCTCCTGGATGCGCGAAAAAGAGACGCGACGGGGACCGGTGGGTATGGCGGAGGCGTTGCGCGAGGCTGCCAACAGATGTCCTTCCGGAAGGCACGGACGGAATCGGACTGCGCGCATGCCGAACGCCCCGGCAGAAGCCAGGGCGTGGAAGGGCAGCGCGAGGGAGCAGCATAACGCAGACAGGAAACGGATGTCCACACTTACTATAAGCGTCAACCTCGGTGCCGCCTTCAGGATTACACAGCGGGGTGAACTCGTCAACTTCCACGCCGATCCGAAGCCCGGCGCCTTGACCTGGACAGGTTGCCTGCCCGTCAAATATCGTTAACTCTTAGGAAGGTTTCCTTTTTATTCCTGTCTCATCCCCCCAGGAGCACAGGTGCGCAAGAGCACAGTCGCCGCCATGACCGCCGCCACAGGAATGCTGGTCCTGCTGCCGGCCTCCGCGGCCCACGCCCACGGAACCATGTCCAACCCGCCCAGCCGTGTCTACGTCTGCAAGAACGAAGGCCCCGAGGCGCCGAAGTCCGACGCCTGCAAGGCCGCCGTGGCCGCCAGCGGGCCCCAGGCGTTCTACGACTGGAACGAGGTCTCGCTGCTCGAAGCGGGCGGGCGGCACCGCCAGCTCATCCCCGACGGCAAGCTCTGCAGCGCGGGCCGCGAGAAGTATCGCGGGCTCGACCTGCAGCGCGCCGACTGGCCCGCGACCCAGGTGCGGCCGGGCAACTTCACGCTGACCTACCACGCGTCCGCGCCGCACGGCAACAGCAACTTCGAGTTCTACATCACGCGCGACGGCTGGAACCCGACCATGCCGCTCAAGTGGTCGGACCTCGTCCACATCAAGACGTTCAACGGCCAGAACCCGACCACGTTCACGAACTGGACCATCAACCTGCCCCAGCGCAGCGGCAGGCACATCCTCTACTCGATCTGGCAGCGCGTGGTCGGCAGCAACGAGGCCTTCTACACCTGCTCGGACGTCGACTTCGGCGGCGGCAGCACGCCCACCCCCACCCCGACGCCCACGCCGACCCCCACGCCCACCCCGACCCCGACGCCGACTCCCACCCCCACGCCGACGTCGACGCAGCCCGGCGGCACGTGGAGCGCGGGCACGGCCTACCGGACGGGTGACCGGGTCACCTACGGCGGCGCGACCTACGAGTGCCTGCAGCCGCACACCGCCCTCACCGGCT
Organism: Nonomuraea sp. NPDC023979; assembly: GCF_040639085.1. Taxonomy (NCBI): domain Bacteria; kingdom Bacillati; phylum Actinomycetota; class Actinomycetes; order Streptosporangiales; family Streptosporangiaceae; genus Nonomuraea; species Nonomuraea sp. NPDC023979. Next base: position 239,987 of record NZ_JBEZZG010000012.1, on the reverse strand, counting down.
GGGAGCCGCCGAACGTGGCCGCCCTCTGGAAGCGGATCTAGGAATTGGCCGGAACAGCGGCACGCTGGACCGCCACAGTCCTGAGTCTGCTGCTGGTCGTCGCCTGCGGACCCACCCGGTCCGCAGGCGATCCGGTCAACGCCGAGGACGTGATGTTCGTCCAGATGATGGTCCAGCATCATCGCCAGGGCATCGAGATCGCCGAAGTGGGCGCCGCCAGGGCGAAGACGCCGGAGCTGAAGACGCTGGCGTCGGCCATCGCGCTCACCCAGCAGGACGAGGTCGAGATGATGCTGCGCTGGCTGCACGCCTGGTCGCAGCCCCTGACCGCCGCCTCGGACTCGCACGACCACCACGGCGGCATGCCGGAGACCGACCGGAAGCAGATCGCCGACCTGAAGAAGTCCAAGAGCTTCGAACGTGACTTCCTCAACTTGCTGATCGCCCACCAGGACGACGCCGTCCAGATGGCCGGCGCCGAAACGGCAGGCGGCGCCAACCCGGAGGTGAAGCAGTGGGCGACCCGCGTCGAGGCGTCCCGCAAGGAGCAGATCCAGCAGATGCTGGCCCTGCTCAAGCGCGAACCCGCCAAGCGGACGTAGCCGGCGAACGGAGCTGACCGGCGGGTCACCTCTCCACGGGCGGGGCGGTGACGCGCCGGTTGGCGTACAGGCTGGTGAGCGTGACGGTCGTCAGGACCGCGACGATCACCCCGAGCGAGGCGAGCGTGGGGATCTCCGGCACCGCCGGCCAGATGCCGTGCGCCCAGTGCAGCACGAGCTTGAGGCCGATGAAGCCGAGGATGACGCCGAGCCCGTGGTTCAGGTGCCGCAGCTTCTCCAGTACGCCCTGCAGCACGAAGTACAGCGCGCGCAGCCCCAGCAGGGCGAAGGCGTTGGTGACGAAGACGAGGAACGGGTCCTCGGTCACGCCGTACACCGCGGGCACCGAGTCGACGGCGAAGACGATGTCCGTGGCGAAGACGGCCACGATGGCGAGCGCGAGCGGGGTCAGGGCGCGCCGGCCCCCCTCGCGGACCGTCAGGCGGGAGCCCCGGTAGTCGCCGGTGACCGGCATGAACCGCCGCAGCAGGCGCACCGAGCGCATCGAGTCGATGTCGACCTGCTGCTCCCGGCCGCTCAGCGCCTCCTTGAGGATCTTCCAGGCGGTGACGACCAGGATGCCGCCGAACAGCAGGAACGCCCACGTGCCGCTCTGCAGCACCGCGGCGCCCAGCGCGATGAACACCGCGCGCAACACCAGCGCCCCGATGATCCCGTACAGCAGCACCCGCTGGGCCAGCTCGCGCGGCACCGCGAACGCGGACAGCAGCAGCATGAACACGAACAGGTTGTCCACCGACAGCGACTTCTCCACCACGTAGCCGGTGTAGAACTCCACCGCCACGCCGCCGCCGAACGCGCTCCACACGTAGACGCCGAACAGCAGCGGGAGCGCCAGGTAGAACACCGACCAGCCGACCGCCTCGCGCATCCGCACCTCGTGCGGGCGCCGCGTCAGGACGAAGTCGACGCCCAGCAGCAGGACCAGGCCGGCGATCGTGACCGCCCACAGGCCGGGTGAGCCGATCGTCTCCAGCTGGGCAGCCGTCATCGAACCGGGTGGAGCGAGCATGGAACCTCCTCGAACGAGAGCCGTTCGAGGTCTCCTTCACCCGCGGCGCGCGGGCGGCCGCCCGGGGACGAGGTCACGTCCGTACTGACCGGGCCGGCGCTTGGGAAGTACTCCCCTCGCCCCCCAAGGGTAGGCGAACCCGCCGGTACGAGCCACCGCCGGGAGACCGATTGACCGGTGCGGGGCCCCGGGACGATAGTGGAGGAAGCACGGAGGGGAGTACCCGCCGTCCGACGTCCCGGCCGTCATCACGGCCTCCGCAGGCCCGGCGGGACGGCCCTTCCCGGCGCGGGAGGGTGCGGGAAGACCTTCGTCCTCGCAGTCGAGGCCGAAGGAGTCCTCATGCTCTTCGAAATTCTGCTGGGCGCCCTGCTGATCCTCTCCGCGCTGGTCGCGGCCGCCGTGCTGTGGGTGGGGCCGCCGCGCTCCCCCGTCGAGCGCCGGCACCGTACGACCCCCGTCGAGGATCGGCCGGACTGGCCGGGACGGCGGGACTGACGAACCTGGTAAGCTACGTGCCGTTGGTTCGGATTCGGCTGGAGGGAGGTGAGGTTTGATGACCGCGGTGAAGACCGCTGCCCTGCGCAGCGCCCGGACATTCCTCACGTCCCGGGCCCCGGTCTGACCCACTTCCACCCCTTGCCGTAAGCCGTCGGGCTTGCGTGGCGGGGTGATGCCTGCGTCTCGTCGGGGCCCCTTCCCGCAAGGTGTCTCACGTTGCCACAACTTTTCACCGATCCATCCGACGGCGGTCTGACCCGATACGGGTGGACCGACGCGCTCGACGAAGACTTCGCCCCTCACCGGGCGGCCGGTCTGATGCCGGCCCGGATCGTGCGCGTCGACCGCGGCCGCTGTGACGCGGTCACCGCGGCCGGCCCCGTACGCGCCGGTCTCGCGGCGCTGCACTCCCCCGATCCGCTCCTGGCGCCCTGCACCGGAGACTGGGCCGCGCTGCGGCCCGGCCCCGAGCCGGAGCTGGTGGCGCTGCTGCCGCGCAGCAGCGCGATCGTCCGCTCGTCGGCGTCCGGCACCTCCCACGGGCAGGTGCTGGCCGCCAACGTCGACGTCGTCGCCATCGCGCTCTCGCTCGCGGCCCCGCTGGACGGGGCCCGGCTGGAACGCATGCTGGCCCTGGCCTGGGAGAGCGGTGCCCGGCCGCTGGTCGTGCTCACCAAGGCCGACCTGGCCGCCGACGCCGAAGCCGCCCGCGCCGAGGCTGCCACGCTCGCACCGGGCGTCGACATCCTGGTCACCAGCGTGACCACCGGCCAGAACATCGACGTCCTCACCGCGTCGCTGAGCGGCACCACGGTCCTGCTCGGCTCGTCCGGGGCGGGCAAGTCCAGCCTCGGCAACGCGCTGCTCGGCGACGACCTGCTCGCCATCGGCGCGGTGCGGGAGCGTGACGGCAAGGGCCGCCACACCACCGTCCGCCGCGAGCTCGTCCCGCTGCCGTCCGGAGGCGTCCTCATCGACACCCCCGGCCTGCGCGGGATCAGCCTGTACGACGCCGCGGACGGCCTGGAGCGGACCTTCGCCGAGATCGAGGCGCTGGCCCGCGACTGCCGCTTCGGCGACTGCGCTCACGACACCGAGCCAGGCTGCGCGGTGCAGGCCGCCATCGAGGCGGGCGAGCTGACCGAACGCCGCCTGAACAGCTACCGCAAGCTGCAGCGCGAGAACGCGTGGGCCGCCGCGCGGACCGACGCCCGGCTGCGCGGCGAGCGCACCGACAGGCAGAAGGCCATCACCAGCCATCTGCGTGCCACCTACAAGTTCAGGGACCAGCAGTCATGACCGCCGACACGCCGCCCGCGGCGGCCGATCCGGTCGTGACCGCGTTCTTCGCCCTGCACGACGGCCTGCGCCGGGAGGGCCCAGGCTCCGACGCGACCACCCGCCGCCTACTCGACCTGGCGGGGCCGCTGCCGGCGCGCCCGCGCGTGCTGGACGCCGGCTGCGGCCGGGGCCCGGCCGCGCTGCTTCTCGCCCGGGAGGCCGGCGCCGAGGTGACCGCGGTCGACCTGCACCAGCCGTTCCTCGACGACCTGGACCTCGCCGCCCGCGAGGCCGGGCTGCCCGTCCGCACGCTGCGGGCGTCGATGGCCGAGCTGTCCTTCCCCGACGGGAGCTTCGACCTGATCTGGGCCGAAGGCTCCGTCTACAACGTTGGCTTCGACACGGCGCTGCGCGTGTGGCGGCGGCTGCTCGCTCCCGGCGGCACGCTGGTCGTCACCGAGTGCGAGTGGAGCACCGGCTCCCCCTCGCCCGAGGCACGCGCGTTCTGGGACGGCCACTACCGGCTGCGCACCCACGAGCAGAACGCCGCCGCCGCCCGCGCCGCCGGCTACGACGTCGTCGCGGTGCACCCGCTCCCCGACGGCGACTGGTTCGACGAGTACTACACGCCGCTCGCCGAACGGGCCCGCGCCGCCGACCCGGCCGTGCCCGGGATGCGCGAGGCCGTCGAAGCCACCCTCCAAGAGATCGCCATGCGCCGCGACCACGGCGCCGAATACCAGTACACCGGCTACGTCCTGCGCCCGCAGGCCACCACGGAAACGGACACCATGACCACCTCCTGGATCACCCGCCCCGAGACCACCGCCGACCTCGCCCGCATCCGCGAGGTCAACCTCGCCGCCTTCCCCAGCGCGCACGAGGCCGACCTGGTCGAGGCGCTGCGGGCCGACCCCGAGGCGTGGCTGCCCGGCCTGTCCTGGGTCGCCGAGACGGCCGACGGCGAGCTGGCCGGATTCGCGCTGCTGACCCGCTGCCACGTCGACGGTGAGCCCGCGCTCACCCTGGGCCCGTGCGCGGTCTCGCCCGAGCACCAGCGGACGGGCGCCGGCTCGGCCGCCATCGAAGGAGCCCTGCGCGCCGCCCGCGAGCAGGGCGAGAACCTCGTGCTGGTGCTCGGCCACGCCGAGTACTACCCGCGCTTCGGCTTCACCCCGGCGTCCGGCTTCGGCGTCCGGCCGCCGTTCGAGGTCGAGGACAAGTACATGATGGCGCTGGCCCTCGACCCGGCCCGCCCGGTGCCGACCGGCACGATCCGCTACCCGGCGGCGTTCGGGGTCTGACGGACGCGCGTGGACGGCGGCCGGGCAGTCCGGCCGCCGTCCACCACCGGGGCGTGATGCCGACCACGCCGTCCGCATCCGTCGTCACTGATCCCGGCGTCCAGGGCGGCGCGCACGCCCTGGTCACGGGGTCAGGGCTGCAGGAGGACCTTGACGGCGCGACGTCGTGGCTGACGCCGACGTGGCCGCCGGGCCGGGTGGAGCGGATGGCCTGCATCATCGACTGCTGAGTGCCGACCGCCTCGACGACGCTGTGGGCGCCGAGCCCGTTCGTCAGCTCCTTGACGGCGGCCACGCCGTCGTCGCCGCGCTCGGCGGCCACCGCGGCGAACCAGCCGGTGCCGAGCACGTCCGAGGCGGCCAGCAGGCTTGGGACCAGGTCCGCGTCCGGCAGGCCGGGCGTGGCGACCAGCGTGCCGTCGGCCAGCGGGATGCGGGCGAACTGGGACTGCGTGCCGAGGGCGCCCATGAGCACCCGGTTGACGCAGCCGCTCTGGTAGCCCGCCCGGCAGATCTCGCACGTGTTGTCCGAGGCCCAGAACGAGCCGACCACGAACTGGCCCGGCCTGACCGTCGTGACCTGGCTGCCGACCTCCTCCACCACCCCGACGTACTCGTGCCCCATCGGGGCGGGCCCGTCCACCTGCTCCACGCCCCGGTACGGCCACAGGTCCGAGCCGCAGACGCAGGTGGCCGTCAGCCGGATGACCGCGTCGGTCGGCTCGATGATCGCCGGGTCCTGGCGGTCCTCGACACGGACGTCACCCGGGGCGTACAGCACTGCTCCACGCATGAGTGGATCTCCTTCAGACGGCAGCGGATGCCCGTCCTCTTACCGGGAACGGGCCGGGCGGTCCGCGCCCGGGGACAAGATGGCCGTCCCCAGGCCGATGCTTTGCCCCGCTGTGCGCCTACCGCTCCGCCGGCTGGGGAGCGCGGTGGGAGGCGACAAGGCTGAGCACGCCGATGACGAGCACCGGCCAGCCGCCCGTGACCGGGAAGTAGAGGACGCACAGCCCGAGGCCGAGGACGAGCAGGTACCAGCCGAGCTGCGCGGGCAGCCGCCCGGTCGTGCGGATGACGTGCGCCGCCATCGTGCCCATGGCCAGCAGCGCGACCCCGGCGACCATGAACCACACGCTCGTCTCGCGGGCGTAGTAGTCGGGGAGGCTGTCGTCGGCGAGGCTGCGGTAGAAGCCGTCGGCGGCGATCGCGCCCCACGCGTTGGGCTGGACGAACGCCCAGGCGAAGTGGAGCAGCGCCGTGGCGATGACGAGCCGGGGGATCCAGCGGGTCAGCGTCTTCATGCGGGCTCCGCCTCCTTCCGCGGGGCCAGCCGCAGCGCGCGCTGGTAGATGTCGCGCAGCTGGGGCGCGGGGACGGCCGGGATGATCTGCTGGGCGCCGATGAGGACCAGGTAGAGCAGGTGGGCCATGGGGTCCACGTCGCTCTCCGGGCCGCCGAGGTCGCGCCACAGCACCCGCAGGTAGTCGATGCGGGTGCGGTCGACGCGCTCCTGCACGGCGCGCACCTCGGCGTCCTGAAGCGCCCAGGCGCGCACCGCCGAGTCCAGGCCCTCGCTGACGCTCTCGTCGTCGAGGACGAGGTCGACCAGGGCGCGCAGCCGGGCGTCGGCGGTCCCTTCCGCCTCCTCCACCGCCGAAATGAAGCGCGCGGTGTGCTCGGCCTCGAAGTGCGCGAGCAGGTCGGTCTTGAAGCCCGCCATGCCTTTGAAGTGGTGGTAGAAGGAGCCCTTGGTGAGGTCGAGCTCCCCGCACAGCCGTTCGATGGTCAGCGCCCGGGCACCGTCCTCGGTGAGGACGCGGAGCCCGGTGCGCAGCCAGTCGCGTTTTGACGCCATGCCAGCGACCATACCGTACCGTATGGTGCTGAGAGGTGAGGGGGTCAGCCGACCTCCGCGAGCGCCCTGCGGTAGAAGGCGACCTGGTCGACAGCCACGCGTTCGCGCAGCTCGGGGTCGGTGTAGAAGGTGAAGTGGGTGCCGGGGAAGACGCGCAGCTCGCCGTGCGGCGCCCGGTCCGCGAGCTCCCGGCTCGTCTCCAGCGGCGTCTCGTGGTCGTCGGCGGCGGCGCAGACGAGCAGCGGGCAGCGCAGCCGCGCCGCGGCCTCGGCGGGACGGTAGCGCATCATGTCCAGCAGCGCCCGGGGGGCGATGCTGTTGCGCCACAGCGTCTTCGTGTTCCCGCCGGTCAGCGTGCGGATGTGCGCGTCGGCCTCGGGGGTGGCCGTGACCGCCCGCTCGCCGGGCCGGCCCACCATGGGGATGTAGTGCGGGCTCAGCCCGAGCCTGCCGCGCACCGCGTCCCACACGATGGAGCTCATCAGCCGCAGGGTCTGGGAGGTGTCGCGGTTCTCGACCCCTTTCGGGAACCCGTTGAACGGGATCTGCGCGACCACGGCGGCGACCTCGGGATCGTCGGCGGCCACGACGATGGCGTGCGCGCCGCCGAGCGAGTTGCCCCAGAGCGCCACCCGCGCCGGGTCGACGCGCTCGTGGGCGCGGGCGAAGGCGAGCGCCGCGCGCAGGTCGTCGCGCTGCCCGGCGAGGTCGGGAAGCTGCCGGGGCTCACCGCCGCTCTCGCCGAAGCTCCGGTAGTCGAACACGAGCGCGCCGAACCCCTGTCCGGCGAACCCCTCCGCGTACGGGAACAGGCGGTCCATCGTGCCGCTGAAGCCGTGGCACAGCACCACGCAGGGCGCCCGCCCGGCGCCCGCGGGCAGGTAGAGGTAGCCGGCGCACCGGACGCCGCCGACGGTGAAGGACACCTGGGTCCGCTCGAACATACGGATCACCTCGAAGCCGTAGACTGACTGTCGGTAAGCACTCTAGCCCCGGAACTGACCATAGGTAAGTAAGATCCATGACACCCCAGCGGATCCTCGCCGCCGCCAGGACCCTGTTCGCCGCCCGCGGCTACCGGGCGACCTCCATGCAGTCCATCGCCGACCGGGTCGGCATCACCAAGGCCGCCCTCTACTACCACTTCGACTCCAAGGAGGAGATCCTCCACCAGCTCACGCTGCCCCTGCTCGACGAGCTGGAGGCGGTGCTCGCCGAGGCCGAGGCGTGCGGCGACCCCGGCGAGGTGCGGTGGCGGGCCGTCGAGGGCTACGTGGACGTGCACCTGCGCCACCGCGAGACGCTCACCATGCTGGTCAAGGACATGACGCTGCTGGTCCAGGCGCCGGTGGCCGAGCGGTTCCGCGCCGCGATCGCGCTGGCCAACGAGCTGGTGGCGGGGCCGGGCGGCGGGCTGGAGCAGCGGGTGCGCGCCTCGCAGGCGGTCGCCGGGCTGGCCGACCCGGTGGTCCTGTTCCGCGACGTGCCCGCCGACCGGCTCAGGGCCCTCATCCTGGACGGCGCCCGCGCGCTCCTCGGCGAACCGCCCCGCCCGCCCAAGTCCCCTCGCCCGTCCGAGCCGCCCCGCTCCCCGCAGGCGTCCCGTTCGCCGGAGGTCCCCGCCGGGCGGGGGCGCGCGCGGGGCAGGAGCGGCGGGCGGCCGGCCGCGCTGACCCCGGAGCAGACCGCGCGGGCCCGCGAGATGCACGCCGAGGGGCGCTCCGCCGAGGAGATCGCCACCACGTTCGGCGTCTCAAGAGCGACCGTCTACCGCAGTCTCAAAAACAAATGATTATGAGACTTTGATTTCGAGACAAGCGGGCGGAGGCATGTTGCTGTTTTAGCAAGAATGTTTGCCAGGATGGCGGAGGCTGACGCACCATCACGCCATGATGAAGACGCAGTATGACGTGATCGTCGTCGGAGGCGGCGCCGCCGGACTGAGCGGCGCCCTGACGCTGGCGCGGGCGCGCCGCTCGGTGCTCGTGATCGACTCCGGCCTGCCGCGCAACGCCCCGGCGTCCGGAATGCACAACTACCTGGGACGCGAAGGCATCGCGCCGTCGGAGTTCCTGGCCATCGGCCGCGAGGAGGCGGTCTCGTACGGCGCCGAGATCGTCACCGGCGTGGCCGTGACCGCCGAACGGCTGGACGGCGGCGGGTTCCGCGTGGAGCTGGAGGACGGCACCACCCGCACCGCCGCGCGCCTGCTGGTGACCACCGGGCTGGTCGACGAGCTGCCCGAGGTCGCCGGGCTCGCCGAACGCTGGGGCCGCGAGGTGCTGCACTGCCCCTACTGCCACGGCTACGAGGTGCGCGACCGGCGCATCGGCGTGCTGGCGAGCGGCCCCATGGCCGTGCGGCAGGCGCTGCTGTGGCGGCAGTGGAGCGACCGTGTGACGCTGTTCCTCAACGACGTGCCGTCGCCGACCGGCGAGGACCTCGAACAGCTCGCGGCCCGCGACATCGCCGTGGTCGGCGGCAAGGTCACCGGGCTGGAGGTGACGGACGACGCGCTCACCGGGGTGAACCTGGCCGACGGGCGGGTCGTCCCGGTCGAGGCCGTCGTCGTCGCGCCGCGCTTCACCGCGCGGGCGGGCGTCCTGGCCGGGCTCGGCCTGGAGCCGGTCGACCACGAGATGGCCGGGCACGTGCTCGGCTCGCACATCGCCGCCGACCCGACGGGAGCCACCGAGGTGCCCGGCGTCTGGGTCGCCGGCAACGTCGCCAACGTCGCCGAGGTCGTCATCGGCTCGGTCGCGGCGGGCGTGAAGGCCGCCGGCGCGATCAACGCCGACCTCGTCGCCGAGGAGACCCGCGAGGCCGTCGCCGCCCGCCGCACCCACCCCGCCGAGCACGGCGGCACTCAGGTTCTCGGCGGGGAGGAGTTCTGGGACGCCCGCTACAGCGAGAGTGACCGCGTCTGGAGCGGCAACCCGAACGACATCCTGGTCCGCGAGGCCGCCGACCTGCCGCCCGGCACCGCGCTCGACCTGGGATGCGGGGAGGGCGCCGACGCCATCTGGCTGGCCGGTCGCGGCTGGCGCGTCACGGCCGTGGACGTCTCCGGCGTGGCCCTGGAACGCGCCGCCCGCCAGGCGGCCGAGGCGGGCGTCGCCGACCGCGTCGACTGGCAGCGGCACGACCTCGGCCGGTCCTTCCCGGAAGGCGTCTACGACCTGGTCTCGGCGCACTTCCTGCACTCCTACGCCGAGCTGCCCCGCGAACGCGTCCTGCGCCGGGCCGCCGAGGCCGTCGCCCCGGGCGGGGTGCTGCTGATCGTCGGGCACGCCGGGTTCCCCTCCTGGGAGGAGAACCCGCACCCCGACGTGCACTTCCCCACCCCGCAGGAGGTCCTGCGCAGCCTGGAGCTCCGCGACGGCGCCTGGCAGGTGGAGCTCGCCGAGGAGCACGAGCGCGTCCAGACGCGCCCCGACGGCACCCCCGGCACCCGTACGGACAACGTGCTCAGGCTGCGGCGGCGCACCGGTTGAGCGGCGATGACGCTGGACGGGACGCGGGCGCGGCGGGCAACGTGGGGCGGGTGCACCACGAAACCTGGTACGACCGTCCCGCAGCCCGCCGCTGGACCTGCGGGCCGGCCCCCGCCGGGGTGCGGGAGTTCCACGCCGGCCTGGCCGGATACGCGCCCACCCCGCTGACCGAGGTCCCCGGCCTGGCCTGGCCGCTCGGGGTGGGGCGGCTCCTGGTCAAGGACGAGTCGAACCGGCTGGGCCTGCCCGCGTTCAAGGCCCTGGGCGCCTCCTGGGCGATCCACCGGATCCTGGCCGCCCGCCCCGGGAACGATCCCGTACGGCTGGTCACCGCCACCGACGGCAACCACGGCCGGGCGGTGGCGCGGATGGCGCGGCGGTTCGGGCAGCGGGCGCACGTGTTCGTGCCGGAGGGCGTGCACCCGGCGGCGGTCGCGGCCATCGCGGCCGAGGAGGCGCGGGTCACCGAGGTCGCCGGCGACTACGACGAGGCGGTGCGCCGGGCCGCCGAGGCGGCGGAGGAGCCGGGCTCGGTGCTCGTCCAGGACACCGCCTGGCCCGGCTACGAGGAGACGCCCGGGTGGATCGTGGCGGGCTACTCGACGCTGTTCGCCGAGATCGACGAGCAGCTCGGCACCCCGGACCTGGTGGTCGTCCCGGCGGGCGTGGGGTCGCTCGCCCAGGCGGCGGTGATCCACTACCGCTCCGGCTCCGCCCCTGTGGCGCTGATGACGGTGGAGCCCGAATCGGCCGCCTGCGTGCTGGCCAGTCTCCGGCGGGGCGCGCCCGTCAGCGTCGGGACCGGCGACACGATCATGTCGGGGCTCAACTGCGGCACCCCGTCCAGCCTGGCGTGGCCGTACCTGAGAGACGGCCTGGACGCGGCGGTCGCGATCGGCGACGACGACAGCGCCGCCGCCGCGCGGGAGCTGGCCGGGCACGGGGTCGCGGCGGGCCCGTGCGGCGCGGCCTCGCTGGCGGGCGCCCGCGCGGCCCTGACCGGCGACGGCGCCGCCGCCCGCCGCGCGGCCCTGGGCCTCGGCCCGGACGCCACGGTCGTCCTGCTCAGCACCGAGGGCCCGGACGCCAACCCCGCCCTCTGACCGAGCGGTGTACGGTCCTCCGCCCAGGTCCCGTGACCTGGGCGATATCAGGATGCGCCGGGCGATGCGGACGCAGTAGCGTCCAGACCCATGACACCCTCACGCACCAGGCCCCCCTTCGTCGCGGACGAGCGCACCCAGCTCGTCGGCTGGCTCGACATGCAGCGCGCCATCGTTCACTGGAAGTGCGAGGGCCTCTCCGAGGAGGACGCGCACCGCCCGGTCCTGCCGGACTCGCCGCTGATGACCGTGGCCGGTCTGGTGTCGCACCTGCGCTGGGTCGAGCACTGCTGGTTCGAGGTGCTGTTCATGGGCGGCCCGGCCGTCGGCCCGCAGTTCGACGAGGACGGTCCCGAGGACGCCGACATGATGGTCGACGACGTCCCGCTGGCCCGCCTGCTGGAGGAGTACGAGCGGCAGTGCGCCGTGTCGAACGAGATCATCGCCGCGCACTCCCTGGACGACGTGGGCAAGCATCCCGACTTCCGCTCCGCCGCCGCCAGCCTGCGCTGGATGCTCATCCACATGGTCGAGGAGACGGCCCGCCACGCCGGCCACCTCGACACCGTCCGCGAGCTCGTCGACGGGACCAAGGGCTACTACTGACGCGGAAGCCTCTTGCGGACCGGCGGCGCGCGCGTTCATGCTCGACTGGCAGCACGAGCCGATCCCGGGAGGCGCGGTGCACGGCCAGGTTCCTGACGACGCCCGCCGGAGCCGCCCATGACGGTGACGGTGACGCCGCCGGTCCGGCGCGCGGCGGCGGTGCCCAGGCGGGTGCGCACCCTCGCCGGGCTGTCGCTGCTGTCGCTGGCGCTGCTGCTGGCAGCGATCCTGGCCGGCGCGGCCAGTACGGGCGCCAGCCTGCGCACGATCGGGCATGACGCCGGGCCGCAGGTCCTCGCCACCACCGGCCTGTATCGGCAGATGTCCGAGATGGACGCGCTGGTGGCCGAGACGCTGCTGCTGGGCAGGGAGTACGGCCCGCAGCAGCAGGCCGACCTTACCGCCTACGACCAGCGGCGGCTGGAGATCTCCGAAAGCCTGCTCAAGGCCTACCGGCTGGCCCTGGACAACCCCACCGAGCAGCGTACGGTCGAGGCGCTGATCGAGGGGCTGGGCCGCTACGAACGGCTGGCGGCCGAGGCCCGGCTGCTCGACCGGCAGTCCGGGCACACCGCTGGTCAGCCGCCCGCCCCCGTGGTCGCCGCCTACCAGCGGGCCACCGACCTCATGCACCGCGAGCTGCTGCCCAAGGCGTACAACCTGACCCTGGAGACGGGCACGATCGTGCGGCGGGCGCACGACGCCGAGCGGTCGGCCACCGCGCTGGCCCGCACCGCGGTCGTCGTCACCGGGCTGCTCGCGCTCGCCTGCCTGGTGGGCCTGCAGACCTACCTGACGCGCAGGTTCCGCAGGGTGTTCGCGCCGGCCCTGGTGGTCGCGACCGTGCTGGGCGCGGCCGGGCTGGTGACCGGCGCCGTCCTGATCGAGCGGCAGGGCCGGGCTCTGGAGGAGGCCAAGCGCGGCGGGTTCGACGCGGTCCTGACGCTGACCAGGGCGCGGGCGATCAGCAGGAGCATGCACGGCGACCAGAGCCGCTACCTGCTCGACCCCGGGCGCAAGGACACCTACGAGCACACCTTCCTCGACAAGGCGCGCGCGATCGCCGCCGTCGAGTCCACGAGCCTGCCCGACTACCAGAGCAAGCTCGGCCCGGGCTTCCAGGGCCTGCTCGGCGGCGTGACCGGCGCGGACCGGACCAGGCTGTTCACCGCCTACCAGAGGTTCCAGCAGGCCGACGCGCGGATGCGCGGCATGTCGGGCGCGGCGGCGATCAAGTTCTGGGACGGCGAGCTCACCCAGGCGTACGAGGGCTACGACAAGGTGCTGGAGGAGCTGGTCCGGCGGCACGAGTCCGACTTCGAGCGGGCCATCGACAGCGGCGACGGGGCGCTGGAGACGCTGTGGCGGCTGATCCCCGCCGGGCTGGCCGCCGGCGCCCTGCTCGTCCTGGCCGGCGTGTGGCCACGACTCAGGGAGTACCGGTGAGAAGACTGCTGATCTGCCTGCTCCTGCTCCTCACCGCCTGCGGCACGGCGCGGCCGGAATCGCTCGTGGACAAGGACGAGGTGGTCGTCGCCATCCGCTCCGACGTGCCGCTGATCAGCTTCAAGGGGCCGGACGGCGCCTACCACGGCTTCAACATCGACGTGGCCGAGAACCTGGTCTCCCGGCTGGGCAAGCGGATCCGCTGGCTGGAGATCACCGCGGGCGACCAGCTCACCGTGCTGACCGGCGGCCGCGCCGACCTGGTCTTCGCCCACATGTCGGTCACCCCGGAGCGCAAGAAGGTGATCGACTTCGCCGGGCCGTACCACGTCGACTTCCAGGACATCGCGGTCCGCCCCGCCGACAAGGACGCCATTCGCGACGTACGGGACCTGGAGGGGCGCAGGATCTGCTGGGTGCGCGGCACGAACATCGCCCAGCGGATCGTCGGCGAACGCCGGGTCCGGGCGATCCCCGTCGAGGCGCCCGACTACAACGTCTGCCTGGACATGATCGAGGACGGCCGGATCGACGCCATCTCGACCAACGCCCAGATCCTGGCGGGGCTGCTCACCAAGCCGGGCGTCGACCTGCACCTGGTGGGCGCGACGTTCAACGAGCAGCGCACCTCGATCGGCGTGCGCAAGGGCGACGTCGACGGCTGCGAGGAGCTCAACCGGGCGATCACCCAGATGTACCAGGACGGCACCGCCCACATGCTGCTGGACAAGTGGTTCGGCAGGTCGGGCATCGACCTGTCGGTGATCGCCGTCCCCCAGTTCGAGGGCTGCTCCTAACCGGTTCAGGCGGGTGGCTCGGCGGCTTCGACGTCGTAGGGGACGAGCTTGACGGCCGCCGGGTCCGCGGCCTTGGAGTGGGCGGGCACCTCGGTGTTGGTGGGCAGCGCGTAGAACCGCACGAGCGGTCCGAGCCGCTGGGAGGCGCCGCTGAGCGCCCAGTCGACGTACGTGCGCGCGCCGGCCGGGCTGTGCGCCCCGGACAGCAAGGCCAGGCCGCCGAGCTCGTAGCCGGTGCCCTCCTGGGGGAAGGTCACCTCCAGGTTCGGGTAGCCCTGCTCTTGGGCGGCGACGCAGTCGTGGGAGAAGACGATGCCGACCGCCGCCTCCTCCTTGGCCGCCTGCACGGCCGCCGCGCTGCCGGAGGCGTTGTAGCGCAGCACGTTCGGGTGGAGCCGGCGCATGTAGGCGAGCGCGGCGTCCTGGTCGCCGCCGTTGAGCAGCGCCTGGGTCCACAGGGCGGTGTAGGCGGTGCCGGAGGTGGCCGGGTGGGCGATGGCGACGCCGCCGCGCAGCCGCTCGTCCAGCAGGTCCGTCCAGGAGCGGACCGGCTTCAGGCCGCGCCTGGCCAGCGCCTCCCCGCTCGACAGCCGGACGAAGTCGGCCTCCACGCCGGTGGCGTCGGAGAACCGCTTGACCATCATCGAGCACCGCTCGCTCGCCCCGCACGCGACCGTGATCTTGTCCCGGCGCTGCGCCGAGCACCCGGCGGCCAGCAGGACCGCCACCAGGGCGATGGCCAACGGCCTCATCGCGTCTCCCCACGGTTCGCCGGTGTTGCGCGGGTGCCGCTCCCATTCGACACTCCGAGGCGAGCCCCGCGCAACCGGTCTCAGCCGCGCGGCGCGTACATGATCACCAGGACGCCCGCCAGGCAGACGAGCGCGCCGATGACGTCCCACCGGTCGGGCCGGAAGCCGTCGACGGCCATCCCCCACGCGAGCGACCCGGCGACGAAGACGCCGCCGTACGCGGCGAGGATGCGGCCGAAGTTGGCGTCCGGCTGCAACGTCGCGACGAACCCGTACAGGCCGAGCGCGACGACGCCGGCCCCGATCCACAGCAGGCCCCGCTGCTCGCGCACGCCCTGCCAGATCAGCCAGGCCCCGCCGATCTCGGCGAGGGCGGCCAGGGCGAACAGCAACAGGGAACGCGCGACGGTCATGCGGGCCAGTAGACCGCATCGCCTGCGCCGCGTTGACATTCTAGGGCATCTATGTTTCCTTAATGGCTCTAAGCAAACTTACGGGCTCTCCAGGAGGACTCCTGACATGCCGCGCAACCCTCTGGCCGCCGTCTTCGGCAAGTACGCCATGGAGGCGACCGTCGCCGTCGCCGAGCACGTCACGCCCACGATGCGGCGCGTGCGCCTCGAGACCGACCGGCCCGTGGACTTTCCCTACACCCCTGGCCAGCACGTCAGGATCCAGCTCAAGGACCCGCTCTCGGTGGCGGGGATCATGCGCCCGGCCGACACGCTGCGCACGTACACGATCTGGGAGCTTTCCCCCAACCGCCGGGCCCTGGAGCTGCGGATCCACCTGTACGACGGCGACGGCATCGGCCTGGAGTGGGCCCGGGCGGTCCGGCCGGGCGACCGGGTGACGTTCTGGTGGCCGCAGGGCGACTTCTTCACCCGCGAGGCGGACTTCCACGTGTTCGTCGGCGACGAGACGGCCGGCGCCGCCTTCGGGCCGATGATCGCCGGGCTGGACGGCTCGGCGGCGGTGTTCGGCGTGCTGGAGAGCGAGGGCCCCGAGCACGACCTGCCGATGCCGGGCGACCCGCCGCTGCGCCGCGTCCACCGGCACGGCGCGCCGGCCGCCTCCTCCCGCGTGCTGCTCGCGGCCGTGGCGGAGCTGGACCTGCCGGGCGACGCCGGGGCCGCCTACGTGGCCGGTGAGGCCAGGACCTGCCAGATGGTGCGCGACCACCTGGTCCGCGAGCGCGGCTGGCCGCGCACCTCGATCAAGGTCAAACCGTTCTGGGCCCCGGGCAAACGGGGCCTGCACTGACCCTTCCCGACCCCAACGTCAAGGAGAGACCATGAAAGTGATCATCGTGGGCGGCGGCATCGGCGGCCTCACCGCCGCCGTGGCGTTCCACCAGCGCGGCTGGCAGGTGGAGGTCCTCGAACGTGCTCCCGCGTTCACCGAGATCGGCGCGGGGCTGTCGATCCAGCCCAACGGCCTGCGCGCGCTGGACGTGCTCGGCCTGGGCGACGCGCTGCGCGCCGGCGGGCAGGCCGAACCCCTCGCCGGCGTGCGGCACGCGAGCGGGAGCTGGCTGATCCGCAACGACACCGCCGACCTGAAGCGCAGGTTCGGCCAGTGGGTGATCGTGCACCGCGCCGACCTGGTCGCCCTGCTGTGCTCCGCCCTGCCGGGCGAGGTGCTGCGCGCCGGGGTCGACGTGCGGCACGTCGGGCCCGACGGCACGGTGGCCCACAGCGGCGGCGCCTCCACGGCGGACCTGGTCGTGGGCGCCGACGGCGTGCGCAGCGTCACCCGGCGCTCCCTCTGGCCGCACTTGCGCGGGCCGCGTTACGTCGGATACACCACCTGGCGGCTCATCGTCGCGTCCCGGCCCATCGAGGGCAGCGTGGAGACGTGGGGCGAGGGGCAGCGGTTCGGGCACCAGCCGATGCCCGACGGCAGCGTCTACTGCTACCTGATGGCCAACGCCCCGGCCGGCTCCCGTCACGGCCTCGACCACCTGCGCGAGCGCTTCGCCGGCTGGCACGACCCCATCCCCGCCCTGCTGGCCGACGCCGACCCGGAGACCGTGCTGCAGCACGACACCTACGAGCTGCCCGGCCTCCCCTCCTACGTCCAGGGCCGGGCCGCGCTCCTCGGCGACGCGGCGCACGCCATGGCGCCCAACCTCGGCCAGGGCGCCTGCCAGGCGCTGGAGGACGCGGTCACGCTCGCCGCCGCCGTCGACACCCGGGGCGTACGGGCCGGGCTGGCGGAGTACGACCGGGTCCGCAGGCCGCGCACCCAGAAGATCGTCCGCCTCTCGCGCCAGGCCGCGGCGCCCGCGCACTGGACCTCCGGTCCCCTGACGGCCCTGCGTGACCTGGCGCTCCCGCGGCTGCCCGACGCGTTCTTCGAGCGCTCGATCGTGCCGACCTACACGTGGACGCCGTGACGCGCGCCCTTGCGCGCCGCCACGACGACGAGGAGCCCGGCGACGACCCCCGCGACGTACGGGGACGGCACGAGCAGGATCCCGCCCACCGCGCACCAGGCGGCGAGTCCCCAGCCGGCCCAGGCGGGCACGGGCACGCCGCGTCCGGCCAGGCGCCAGATCAGGCAGCCGAGCAGGATCAGCGGGACGCTGAAGCTGCCGGGGCCCGCCCAGAAGGTGACCTCGTTCTGCAGTGACCCGACGGTCGGGGCGGCGCCGCCGCCGGTGAGCGCGAGCGGGACGGCCGCCCACAGCCCCCGGCTCGCCCAGCCGGTGATGTCGTCCCACGCGATGAGCGCCAGCAGCGTCAGGTGCCCCGCGCCCAGCACGACCATGATCCCGCTCGCCCAGCGGAGCAGCGGCTTCGTGGAGTCCATCGTGACGTCCCCTTCCGGTGGCCGTGATCTATACGGAGCCGTACAGAACGATGTGTACGGTAACGTACAAACCCGGACGCGATCAACGGAGGTGGCTGCGATCCCCGCCACACCACGCACGACCCGGGCCCGCTGGATCGAGGCGGGCCTCGAAGCGCTCGCCCGGGGCGGCCCCGACGCGGTGCGCGTCGAGACGCTGGCCGCCACGCTCGGCGTGACGAAGGGCGGGTTCTACGGCTACTTCGACGGCCGGCCCGCGCTGCTGGCGGAGATGCTGGACGAGTGGGAGCGCAGCTGCACCCGCGAGCTCATCGCCCAGGCCGAAGCCGAGGGCGGCGACCCGGCCGACCGCATCCGCCGGGTCGGCCAGCTCACCTTCACGGACGACTTCCACCGGGTCGACCTCGCGGTCCGGGCCTGGGCGCGGCATGACGAGGCCGTCGCCGCGCGGCTGCGGCGCGTGGACAACGAGCGCATGGACTTCCTGCGCGAGATGTTCGGGGCCTTCGTCGCCGATCCCAGGGAGGTCGAGGCGCGCAGCATCCTGGCGTTCTCGCTGGCGATCGGGCGCTACTTCATGGCCGTGGACCACCCCGGTTACAGCACGCTCGAAGCCGTCCACCTGGCCGGCGAGCACCTGCTGCGCCCGCCGTCGTGAGCGTGACGGTCAGGCCCAGCGGCCCGTGAACAGCTCCTCGCCCGGCGGGTCGCCGGGCAGGCCGCCGGGGGCGCCGGGGCGCAGCCCGTCGAGCGCGATCGCGACCAGGCGGGCGCGGGCCCGGACGGCGGCGGGAAGCAGGTCGTCCCTGCCCTGCTTGCGGAGCTGATCCACCAGCGGGGAGCGGCCGAGCTGCTCGATCAGCAGGGCGACGTCGACGGCGGCGACGTCGGGGCGCAGCACCCCGGCGTCCTGGGCACGCCGCACCAGGGCGTCGAGCAGGTCGTCGCCGCGGCGCGACGCGGCGTCCATCTCGTCGCTCACCTCGACGGCCCCGGCGATCGGGGCCAGCGTGCCCTGGCCGAACTCCACGCACGCGGTGACGAATCCGGCCAGCCCCGCCCACGGGTCGGGATCGGCCAGGCCCTCTTCGGCGGCCTCGTTCCAGTGCTCCAGTGACAGCACGGCGAGCCGCTGGAACAGCTCCTCCTTGGTCCGGTAGCGCCGGTAGAGGCTGCCGATGCCGACGCCCGCCCGGGCGGCGATGGCGGCGACGGAGGCGTGCGCGCCGTCCTCGGCCAGGACGGCGCGGGCGGCTTCAAGAAGCGCCCGGTCGTTGCGTGCGGCGCGATCGGTGCGGCTGGTGCGGGTCGTCATCGCGGCGATCCTAGCAGACTTGCGGAGCGATTCGCTCCGGTGTAACGTCACGGTCGAACCGGAGCGAATCGCTCCGCTCTTGCTGAGGAGACGGACATGAACACCGAGAGGGCCGCGATCGAGCAGGTCGTCCGCGACGCCGAGAAGCTGCAGAACGACGTGGACGGCTTCACCGGACTGCTGACCGAGGACGTGTCGCTCGTCAACTTCACCGGCATCCGGCTGCGGGGCCGTGAGCAGGTGCGCGAGGTCATGGCCAAGGCGCTGCGCAGCCCGCTGAAGGACGTCCTCACCACGAACGAGCTGCAGGACGTCATCTTCCTGCGGGAGGACGTGGCGCTGGCCACCCTGGTCAAGCACGTCAACGACGGCAGGCGTGGCGCGCTGACGTTCGTGCTGGTCAAGGAGGACGGCCGGTGGCTGATCGCGCTGGCCCAGACGACCCCGATCGTCTGACTCCCGGCTTCGTGGTTCGATCGCACCATAAACCTGTTATGGTTCGATCGAACCACGAAACAAGGGGAGACACGTCCATGAAGCACGTCACAGCGCTGGCCATCGGCCTGCTGCCCCTCGTCCTCGGGGAACAGGCCGCCGTGGCCTCCCCGGCCGCGCCTGCCGCCCCCGTCGCCGTGACGGCGGCCGGCGCTGTGCGGGGCACGATCCAGGACGGGGTCCACCGCTTCCGCGGCATCCCGTACGCCGCCCCGCCCGTCGGCGACCGGCGCTGGCGGCCACCGGCGCCGGCAAGGCCCTGGCCCGGCGTCCGCGACGCGACGGCAGCCGGACCGGCGTGCCCGCAGCCCTCCGCGCCCGACATGCCGGAAGGCATCCCGCAGAGCGAGGACTGCCTGACCGTGGAGGTGACCGCACCGGCCCGCCCCGGGAAGAACCGGCCCGTCATGGTCTGGCTGCCCGGCGGGGGGTTCGTCACCGGCGCCGGCTCCATCTACGACCCGGCCCGGCTGGTCACGACCGGCGACCTCGTGGTCGTGACCGTCAACTACCGGCTCGGCGTGTTCGGCTTCTTCGCCCACCCCGAGCTCGGCAGGACCGGCAACTTCGGCCTCCAGGACCAGGTGGCGGCGCTGCGCTGGGTGCGGGCCAACATCGCCGCGTTCGGCGGCGACCCCGGCGCGGTCACCCTCGCCGGCGCCTCGGCCGGGGGCATGAGCGCCTGCACCCTCATGACTTCACCGGCCGCCCGCGGCCTGTTCCACCGGGCGATCGTCCAGAGCGGCTCGTGCCGCACCGAGCACCCCGCCGGAGCGATGGGCGAGGGCATGCCCGCGATCTCCTCCTGGCACCCGATCGAGACGATCCAGTCCGCCGGGCAGGCCCTGGCCGGGGAGCTGGGCTGCGCCGACGTGGCCTGCCTGCGCCGCAGGAGCACCGCCGAGCTGCTGCCGCACACCGCCCGCTTCCCGCTGCTCGCGTACGGGACCCGCCTCGTCCCGCGCGAGCCCGCCCGGGTGTTCGCCGCGGGCGGGCAGGCGGCCGTGCCGCTGCTGCAGGGCAACACCCTTGACGAACACGTCGAGTTCACCCTGGCCACCCGCCCGGGAGGTGTCACCGCCCGCCAGTACCCGGCCCTGCTCAGGACCGCCTTCGCCGACGCCGCGCCCCGGGTCGAACGGCGCTACCCGCTGCGCCGCTTCCCCTCCCCCACGGCGGCGACCGCCCGCGTGTTCAGCGACAGCGGCTGGATCTGCCCGTCGTGGAAGTCGGGCCGCGAGCACGCGAGAAAGGCGCCTGCCTGGGCGTACGTCTTCGCCGACCCCTCGGCCCCCACGCCCGGCGGCGACCCCCTGCCCGACCACGTCCGCCCCGCCACGGCGCACGGCGCGGAGACCTTCTACCTGTTCGACTTCCCCCGCTCCCCGCGGCTCAGCCCCGAGCAGCGGCGCCTGGCCGACCGGCTCGTCGGCTACTGGGCCGGGTTCGTCAGGACCGGCGACCCCAACGGGCCGGGCAGCCCGCGCTGGCCCCGCCTGGACGCCGCCGACCGTGCGCTCCTCCTCGCCCCCGGCGCGGTACGGCCGTTCAACCTGAAGAACGCCCACCACTGCGGCCTCTGGTCTTGACGGAACGGCGTGCCGCCCGTGCCCACGACGTGACCCGGCCGCGACATGATCACATCATGAGACGGCTGATCATCTCGTTGGCGGCACTGGGCGCGCTGCTGGCGGGCGCCGCCCCCGCGCAGGCGGCGGCCAAGGACCCTGTCCAGGCGCTGAAGGCCGTTCTGGGCCCCGGGCGCGGCGTGAGCTTCACCGAGACGGCCACCCTCGCCGACGGCGCCTTCGAGCAGGCCGAGCTCCGGCGCAGGGGCGCCTTCGAGCTCGACGCCGAGGGGCGCGTCAAGGCCCTGGACGTCACCACCACCGGCGGCGTGCACGGTCCCGAGCGGGCCATCGGCTTCAACCACCGCATCGGCGGCACCAGCTACCGTTCCGGCGGTGTTGTGGGGAAGTGGCTGAAGAAGGGCAAGACCTGGTGGCAGGACCGCCACCAGACACACCTCTGGCACACCGAGCTGCTGGGGTATGACGAGCAGCTCGTCAACCCGGGCGAGCCCGCCACGCTGGCCGCCCTGCTGAGGAACGGGGTGCGGAGCGGCGACACCGTCACCGGCGCGATCACGTTCAAGGAGCTCGAGCGGGTCTCCCGGTGGGCGGAGCACGCCTCGCACATCGGCTGGGACGGGGGCACGAGAGTCTCCTACACCCTCACGCTGAGCCCGTCGGGCCTGGTCAGCGGGGTGCGGAGCACGTTCACGCTCGCCGCCGGCCTCGACGAGCTGGTGGGGAAGACCGTCCACGTCGACACCCGCTACGAGCGGTGGGGCGGCAAGGTGCCGATCAAGGCGCCGGACCCCCGGAAGACGACCTCCGAGCTGTGTGTCGAGAAGCTGTGCAAGTGGCGCCTGCCCGGCTGAGAGCTTGATCCCGGTTGACCTTGACACCGTGACAAGGTCTTCACTGGGGCCGAGGAGGTGGCCCCATGCCGCTGCAGGAGACGGTTACGGTTCAGGTCGTGCGAGGGTTGGCGGACGACGGTGCGTCGGTGCGGCTGCGGGCCGCGATGGCGGCCGGCACGACGCCTGACCCGGGGTTCGTCGGCGCGCTCGTCGAGCGGTGCGCGGTCGAGCCCGACTTCCAGGTGCGGGAGATGCTGACGTGGGCGCTCACGCGCCATCCGGCGTCGCTGACGGTCCCGGTGCTGGTAGAGGAAGTACGCTCGGAGCGGGCGCAGGCACGGAGCCAGGCGCTGCACACCCTGTCCAAGATCGGGGATCGGCGGGCCTGGCCGGCGATCACGCCGCGGGTGCTGGCCGACGCCGACGACGAGGTGGCGCGGAGCGCCTGGCGGGCGGCGGTCGCGCTCGCGCCCGAGGACGAGTGGCCGGAGCTGGCCGTGGCGCTGGCCGCGCAGCTCGGGCGGGGCGGGCGTGAGGTGCAGCTGAGCCTCAGCCGGGCGCTGGTGGCGCTCGGCGAGGTGATCGAGCCGGCCCTGCGCGTCGCCGCGGCGGACCACGACCCTCGGGTGCGCACGCACGCGGCGGCCACCGAGCTGCTGCTGCGCGACCCCGACGCCGGGTTCGAGTTCGCGATCGAGGAGGCCAAGCGCGCCGTGGCGCTCGGCGTGGAGTAAGAGCGTGGAGTGACAGGGTGGAGTGACAGGGTGGAGTGACAGGGTGGAGTGACAGGGTGGAGTGACAGGGTGAGCAGCAGCGACAGGTGAGGAGGAGCGGCAGGCGGTGCTGATCGGTGAGGTGGCGCGACGGTCCGGGGTCAGCGCGCGCATGCTCAGGCACTACGACGCGCTCGGCCTGGTGCGGCCGACGGGCCGCACCAGCGGCGGCTACCGGGAGTACTCCGCCGAGGACATCCGGCGGATCTTCCACATCGAGAGCCTGCGCTCGCTGGGGCTGTCGCTGCGTGACGTCGGCCGCGCGCTCGACGATCCCGACTTCACCCCGGACGCGCTCGTCGACGATCTCATCCGCCGGACCCAGGAGCGCATCGCCGCCGAGACGGAGCTGCTGACGCGGCTGCGCCGGATCGGCGCGGCGGAGCCGGAGGGGTGGGAGGACATCCTCCAGGCCGTCGCGCTCCTCCAGGCGCTGGGCTCGAAGAGCGCCGGGAGGCGGCAGCACGCGGCCCTGTCGTCGGTCCAGGAGGCGGCGGTGCCGGTGGAGGCGCTGGCCGAGGCGGTGCTCAGCGAGTCGAACCCGCACGTCGCGGGCGCGCTGCGCTGGGCACTGGCGCGCTCGGGCGGCGACGGGCCGGCGCTGCTGGCCGAGGGTCTGTCCTCGCCGGCGGCCGAGGTGCGCGAGCGCGCCGTCCGGTCCCTCGCCGAGCTTCCCGGCGAGGAGGCGGCCGCGCCGCTGCGCGACGCCCTGGCGAGCCCGGACCCGGTGGTCCGCAGGCACGCGGCCCTGGCCCTGGGGCCGCGCGGGGTGGCCGACGCGGTCCCGACGCTCGTCGACATGGTCGTCGAGGGGACGAAGGACGTCGAGGCGGCCGACGCGCTCAGCGCGCTGGCGGCCGATCCCGCGCTGGCCGACCGGATCGCCACCATGCTCGCCGATCGCCTCGCCCCCGCGGGAGTCGATCCGGCGGCACGCCGGCGGCTGCCTCAGGCGCTCGCCGACATCCCGGGCGCCGTGGCCTCCCGGACCCTGACGGAGCTGTCCCAGGACGGGGACCGTGCCGTCGCGCTCACCGCGTCCTACGTCCTCGGGCTGCGCGACGCCCCCTGACGGTCATCCCGCGGCGCGGACCCGGGACTTGGCCAGGTAGTACAGTCCTGTCGCCAGCCCGGTGACCAGCAGCACGAGCCCCAGCGCGATCATCACCGCGATGACCGGCCAGCGCAGCCCGTCGGGCACGTGCAGCGCCAGGAACCAGGACCGCTCGGCCGCGCCGCCGGACAGCATGAGCGCGGGGACGACGCCCTGCGCCACCAGCGGCACCCAGCACAGCGTCAGGCTGACGATCACGTACGCGCGCCGCCCGGCCGGGGCCAGGTCGAGCCCGAGCCGTTCCAGCCAGGCGTCGGGCCGCTGCGGCCGGACCCGGTGGGCCGCCGTCACCCGGGGCGGGACCAGAGGCAGGGACGGGCGGCGGCGGGCGGGCCGGGAGCCGGTGCGCAGCAGGTGGAGGAGCTCCGGCGCGGTGCGGCCCAGGACGGCCGCGGCGACCCGGCCGAGCAGCCAGGCCAGCGCCGCTCCGCTCACCACGCCCACCACGGGCCCCGCCCACACGGGACCGAGGCGTACGGCGAAGAAGGCGGGCGCGGCGCAGGCCGCGGTGAGGATCAGCACCAGCAGCACCTGGGTGAAGTCGGTGCCGTTGTCCAGCAGGTTGCCGCCGCGCCGGTGCGGGTCGGCCATCGGCACCGGGCGCAGCACCGAGACGAGCACGGTCACGCCGGCGCCGCCGCCCAGCAGCGCGGGGACGAGCGCGGCCGGCCACGGCCACAGCGCGTACTGCCCGGAGAGCGCCGTGAAGGCGATCGTCAGGACGAGGGTGGGCGGCGCGGCGACCAGCAGCCAGCCGAGCTGGCGGCCCCGGACGTCGTGCCGGGCGGCGCCGGGGATCATCAGCTTGCCCCACAGCTCGGTGCCGTCCTCGCCGTAGAGGTTGGCCGACACGGCGGCGGTCCACAGCGCGAACAGCAGCCCGGTCCACGGCAGGAAGACGGGCGCGCCGACGGCCAGCGGCAGCAGGCAGAACACCATCGCGTAGCCGAGCGCGAAGCACGCGAGGTGGAAACGCAGCAGGTCACGGGTCCAGGTGCGCAGCTCGCG
Organism: Nonomuraea sp. NPDC023979; assembly: GCF_040639085.1. NCBI lineage: Bacteria > Bacillati > Actinomycetota > Actinomycetes > Streptosporangiales > Streptosporangiaceae > Nonomuraea > Nonomuraea sp. NPDC023979. The sequence continues at coordinate 215,263 of NZ_JBEZZG010000012.1, read as the reverse complement.
GGCGGCGACGGCGGTGACCGGGCCGCGTACCCACCGGTCGGCGGAGGCGCGCACGGGCCGCCCGCTCGCCCGGCGCGTGGTCAACCGGCGGCGCAGCAGCACCGACCAGCCGGCCAGGCAGGCGACGCCGAGCGCCGCCAGCCCGGCGAGGGCCGCGGCCGTGGTGAGCCAGTCGCCGCGCCCGGCCGCCCGGACGGCGGTCAGGCCCCACCCGGACGGCAGGGCGTGCACCCAGGCGGAGAACGCCGGGGGGAACCCGGTGCGCAGCGCCTCCCCCACCAGCGGCGACAGCACCCAGCCCGAGTGCGTCCCGGCCAGGAGGGCGGCGCTGACGTACCCGGCCAGCGCCGCTCCCGTGCGCGACCGCATGACCTGGCCGAGCAGCGCGGTGACCAGCTTGGACGCCAGGACCGTGCCGCCGAGCTGCAGCACGGCGGCGAGCACGCCGACGGCGACGGCCGCCGGCCCGAGCCCGGCCGTGACGCCCGCGACCACGAGCGCGGCGAGCGCCACCAGCGTGACCACGGGGGCGACGCCGACGAACGCGGTCGCGGCCAGCCCCGTCGCCAGCGCGCGGTGCGTGAACGAGTGCAGCGCGAAATGCTCCGGGCGCAGCGTCTCGTCGCCGCCGCCGAACAGCGCCGGGCCCAGCAGCCAGCCCGCCGTCCACACGGCCAGCGCGGCGGCGACGAGGTCGAACCGCAGCTCGGCGACGGGGTAGTGCTGTCCGGCCAGCAGCAGGACGCCCGCGGCCAGCGCGAGCCCCACCAGCCCGCCGGTGATCATCTGGGCCGCGCGCGGGCCGGTCATGGAGTTGCGCAGGACGGCCAGCTTCATCCGGATCAGGACGCCAGCCACGCCAGCTCCCCCACCTCAGGCAGCTGGCCGCCGACCAGGCTCACGAACCGCTCCTCCAGGCTCAGACCGCCGCGCACCGCCGCCAGCGGCCCGGCGGCCACGACCCGGCCGGACGCGATCACGGCCACGTGGTCGCAGAGCTGCTCCACCACGGCCATGACGTGGCTGGACAGCACGACCGTCCCGCCGCCCTCGACGTAGCGGCGCAGGATGACCTTGATCGTCGCCGCCGAGACGGGGTCGACCGCCTCCAGCGGCTCGTCCAGCACCAGCAGCCTCGGCGCGTGCAGCAGCGCGGTGGCCAGCCCGATCTTCTTGCGCATGCCGGTCGAGTACTCCATCACCAGCGTGCGGCCGGCGCCGTCCAGGTCCAGGACGGCCAGCAGCTCGTCCGCGCGCCGGTCGACGTCGGCGCGGTCCATGCCGCGCAGCAGCCCGGTGAAGCGCAGCAGCTCGCGGCCGGTCAGCCGTTCGGGCAGGGCGAGCCCGTCGGGCAGGACGCCGATGAGGCGCTTGGCGGCGGGCGCGTCGGCCCACACGTCGACGCCGAAGATCTCGGCGCGGCCCGCGTCCGGCCGCAGCAGGCCGATCGCCATGGACAAGGAGGTGGTCTTACCCGCCCCGTTGGGCCCGACCAGGCCGAAGAACGACCCGTCGGGCACCTCCAGGTCGAGGGCGTCGACCGCGCGCTTGGGCCCGAACGTCTTGGACAGGCCGGCGAGCCGCAGCGCCGGCGGATGGCCACGCATGACTTCCCCTTCATGCTCTGAACGGCACGTGTCGTACCGTTTCGAGGGCAAGTGTGCGGGCGGCGTTCCGCTCGTGTCAATACGGCACGTGCCGTGCCATTCGCTGTGGTCAGCGGTTGCGCAGCTCCGCCGCCACCGCGCGTTCGCGCAGCCGCTCGGCCTCCGCCCGGGACGCCTCCAGCTCGGCCCGCAGATCCTCCAGCCGCGCCCGCTCCAGCCGCAGGTCGAGCAGCACCTGGTCACGCTCGCGCCCGGCCGCCGCCGTCTCCTCCCGGGCGCGCTCGCTCTCCCGCCGCGCCCGCTCGGCCTCCTCGGCGGCCTGTACGGCCTGCGCGCGGGCCTCCTCGGTGCGCGCCTGGGCCGCCTCGACGCGCTCGGCCAGCTCCTGAACGGCCTGATCCCTGGCCCGCTCGACCAGCTCGACGTGCCGCGCCGCCTCCTCGGCCCGCCGCTCGGCCGCCTCCGCGCGCCGCCCCGCCTCCTCCGCGGCCTGCAACGCCTGCCGCTCGGTGCTGGCCGCCTCCCGCAGCGCGGCGAGCGCCTGCTCCCTGGCCCGTTCGGCGTCGGCCAGCGCGGTGTCACGCTCGGCCTCGGCCTCCTCCAGCCGCACCCGCATGTCGGCCGTCTGCCGCCGGGCGTGCTCGGTGGCCTCGCGGGCCAGTCGTACCTGCTCGAAGGCCTGCTCGCGCTCGGTGCGCGCGATCGCCACCCGCGTGTATGCTTCCGCCTGCACGGCGCTGAGCCGGGCCTCGACCCCGGCGGGGCTCAGCTCCTCGGCCAGCGCCCGCGCCAGCGGCTCGATGGCCGCCGCGAGCCCGCTCTCCATCCGCTCGTAGAGCTGCTCGGCCCTGGCCAGCGCCCCTTCCAAGCCCGGTGTGGCCCGCCGCAGCTCCCGCTCGCGCTTGGCCGTGGCCTGGCAGTCGCGGCCCGGACAGTATTCCTTGGGCCGGCCCCGGCCCCGCTTCTGCTCGATCGCCGCTCCGCACTGCTTGCACGGGGTCACGGTGACGGCGTCGTCCGGGGCGGTCATTGGCGCACTCTAGCATTTCTGTTTTCCAGAAATTGGAATTCAGAAATTCGGTCACACGACGGCTTGACTCTCACGTGACGTGAGTCCGTACGGTCACCGGCATGGCGAAGAAGAAGATGACGTCCCCCCTCACCGCCGAGGAGAAGCGTGAGGTCTGGGGCGAGTGGGCCGACCGGGAAGAGGAGTACCTGGACGAGGTCGAGCAGCGGTGGGGCGACTCCGAGGCGTACGCCCAGTCGGCGAAGCGGGTCGCGACCTACGGCAAGGAGGACTGGGAGCGGATCAAGAGCGACAACGCGGCGATCGAGGCGCGCATCCGCGAGCTGATGGACGCCGGCGCCGACCCGGCCGGCGAGGCGGCCATGGACGTGGCCGAGGCGCAGCGGCAGCACATCTCGCGCTGGTTCTACGACACCACGCACGACTTCCACGTGCTGAAGGGCGAGCTGTACGTGGACGACCCGCGCTTCCGGGCGGGCATCGAGGCCGGCACGCGGCCGGGCGCGGCCGAGTGGCTGCGCGAGGCGATCCGCGCCAACGCCGAGCGGTTCAGCCGCGCGTGACGCCGCCGACGACCGTGGTCACCATCCGGTGCACGGCGTCCGGCTCGGGCCGGGCGCCGGTGCGGTCGGCGTAGAGCAGGTGGCCGGCGCCGATCAGGGTGGCGCCGAGCGTGTCGACGTCGGCGTCGGCGGCGACGCGGCCCAGCTCGCGTTCGGCGGCGAGGTAGGCGGCCAGCATGGTCGCGGCCTCCGTCAGGACCGGGATGCCGACGGGCCACGTCTCGCGCAGCCGGGCGCGCAGCTCGTCGCGGAAGACGACGAGCGCGACGATCGCCACCGCGACCGACTCGAACAGGGCCGACAGCGCGGCCGTGAGGTTGCCGGCGACGGTCCCGGTGCCCGCGGCCTCGCGCAGGGCGGTGATCTGCGGGGCCATCCGGTGGACGCGGTCGAGCACGAACTCGGCGAGGAAGGCGTCGAAGTCGGCGAAGTGCCGGTGCAGGACGCCCTTGGCGCAGCCCGCCTCGGTGGTCACCGCCCGGCTGGTCAGCGCGTTGGGCCCGTCGCGGAGCAGGATGCGCTCGGCCGCGTCGAACAGCTGATCGCGCACGTCGCGAATGGCCACACCGGTCGGCATCGTGCGTCCCCCTTGTCGAGTGGGCAGTTGCCCACTATGGTGGGCGCATGCCCACTATACCGTTGGGGGCCTCCGAGCCCCATCATGCCCGGCAGGTCGCCGAGGGGTTCGGCGCGGACGCGACCCTCTACGACCGGACCCGCCCCCGCTATCCCGGCGCCCTGATCGAGCGGATCGTCGCGAGCAGTCCCGGAGCCGACCTGCTCGACGTCGGCAGCGGCACCGGGATCGAGGCCCGGCAGTTCCAGGAGGCGGGCTGCCGCGTGCTCGGCGTCGAGCCCGACGAGCGGATGGCCGCCTTCGCCCGCCGCACCGGGGTCGAGACCGAGGTGGCGGCCTTCGAGACCTGGGACCGCGCCGGCCGGACCTTCGACGCGGTCGTCTCCGGGCAGGCCTGGCACTGGGTGGACCCGGTCGCGGGCGCCGCCAGGGCCGCGGAGGCGCTGCGGCCCGGCGGCCGGCTGGCGCTGTTCTGGAACGCGTTCCAGCCTCCGGCCGACTTCGCGGAAGCCTGCGCGGAGGTCTACCGCAGGGTGCTGCCCGAGCTGCCGATCTTCAGCCGTACGGTGCCCGACGTGGAGACGTACACCGCACTGCTGGACAGGGCCGAGGACGGCTTCCGGAAGGCGGACGCGTTCGACGAGCCGGAGCGGTGGCGCTTCGACTGGGAACGGCGCTACACCCGGGACGAGTGGCTGGAACAGGTTCCGACGTTCGGCGGCCACAACCAGCTCCCGCCCGGCAAGCTCCGCGACGTCCTGGCGGGCGTCGGCGCCGCCGTCGACGCCTTGGGGGGCGCCTTCACGATGGGGTACGCCGCGGTCGTGGTCACCGCGCGGCGTCGCCCGTGACGTGAAGGGCGGCTATCCGGCCCTCTCCCGCAGCCGGGCGGCCTGGCGGGTCAGGTGGTCGCGCTCGGCCGGGTTCGGCGCCTCCCCGGCGGCCTCCGCGTAGAGCCGTGCCGCCGTCACCAGGTCGCCTGCCCGCTCGTGCAGATACGCGGCGGCGGCGGTGTGGCGCGGCAAGGCCGGGTCCAGCTCCGCCAGGGCCGCCAGCCCTGCCCGGGGGCCGTCGGCCTCGCCCAGGGCGACCGCCCGGTTGAGCCGCGCCACCGGGCTGCCGGTGAGCCGCACGAGCTCGTCGTACCACTCGACGATCTGCACCCAGTCGGTCTCCTCGGCCGTCCTGGCGTCGGCGTGCAGCGCGGCGATGGCCGCCTGGGCCTGGAACTCGCCCAGGCGGTCGCGGGCCAGCGCCGCCTGGAGGATGTCGACGCCCTCGGCGATCAGGCGGGTGTCCCACAGGCCGCGGTCCTGCTCGGCGAGCGGCACCAGGCTGCCGTCGGCGGCCGTGCGCGCCGGGCGCCGCGCGTGGTGCAGCAGCATGAGCGCGAGCAGCCCCGCGACCTCCTCGTGACTGGTCATGGCCGCGAGCCGGCGGGTGAGCCGGATCGCCTCGGCGGCCAGGTCGACCTCACCCGAGTAGCCCTCGTTGAACACCAGGTAGAGCACCCGCAGCACGGTCGCGAGGTCGCCCGGCCGGTCGAACCGGACCCCCGAGACGATCCGCTTGGCCCGGCTGATCCGCTGGGCCATCGTCGCCTCCGGCACCAGGTACGCCTGGGCGATCTGCCGCGTCGTCAGGCCGCCCACCGCGCGCAGCGTGAGCGCCACCGCCGAGGCGGGCGTCAGCGACGGGTGCGCGCAGAGGAAGTAGAGCTGGAGCGTGTCGTCCACCGCCGGGCCGGGGACCGGCGGCGGCTCCTCCTCGACCCGGGCTTCGCGGTGCCGCCGGGAGGCGTCGGCGCGGGCGGCGTCGAGGAACCGGCGCCACGCCACGGTGATCAGCCAGCCCTTGGGGTCGCGCGGCGGGTCGTCCGGCCACACGCGCACGGCCTCGGCCAGCGACTCCTGCACGGCGTCCTCGGCCCCGGCGAAGTCGGCTCCGCGACGGACGAGAACGCCGATCACCTCGGGGGTGAGGATCCGCAGCAGGGAGTCGTCCACCGCCCGTCACTCCGCGCCGGCCGGCGCGTCGCTCAGCAGCGGGCGGACCTCCAGCCACTCGCGGACCGGCTCGCCGCCCGCACCCGGGGCCGCCGACAACTCGGCGGCCAGTTCGAGCGCCCGGTCGTAGCTCTCGACGTCGATGAGCATCCAGCCGGCGATCAGGTCCTTGGTCTCGGCGAACGGGCCGTCGGTGACCGGCGGCCGGCCCTCCCCGTCGTAGCGGACGAACGTGCCCTCCGGCGAGAGCGCCCGGCTGTCGACGTACTCGCCGGACTCCACCAGCCGGTCGGCGAAGTCCCGCATGTACTGCACGTGGGCCGCCAGCTCCTCGGGCGTCCACCGGTCCATCGGCACGTCGTTGACCGCGGCCGGCGCGCCCCGGTAGTGCTTGAGCAGCAGGTACTTGGCCATTGTGTTCTCCTTCAGGCGGGCGGCCTCAAGGTGTGCCGAGGTCGCCCGTGGGTCCATGAGTTCCTTCCCATCGGTGTCATCCTGCCCTCGATCGCCGCCCGCCGTACGGGACGCCCTCGACCTCAGCGCGTGAGCGTCCGCTCGTGCTCCTCCTCGTCCAGGGCGACCTTCTCCCCGCCGTACGCGAGCGACATGCGGGCGCGCAGCCGGCCGAGCGGGCCGCGCAGCCGGGCGGGCGGGACCTCGGAGGCGGCGGGGGCGGCGTCGGCGAGCATCGGCACGGGCTCCTTGCCGCGCAGGTGCGCCTCCATGTCCTCGGCCAGCGGCGCGTGCACCTCGGTGAACGCGCCGCCGGGCAGCCGCTTGATCACGCCGGTCGGCAGGCCGTGCCCGACGAGCTCGGCGTCGGAGCGCTGCAGGCCCAGGCAGATCCGGTACGTGATGACGTACGCGAGCACGGGCCCGGCGATCACCAGCACGCGACCGGCGTAGGTGGTGGTGTTCAGGCTGATGTGGAAGGTGGCGGAGAGCTCGTCGTTGGCCCCCAGCAGCCACAGCACGCCGTAGAAGACGACGGTGGTCATGCCGATCGCGGTGCGGTGCGGGTTGTTGCGCGGCCGGTCGAGGACGTGGTGCTCGCGCTGGTCGCCGGTGATCCAGCGTTCCAGGAACGGGTAGAGCACCATGCCCGTGAGCACGAGGCCGAGCGGCACCAGCGCCGGGACGACGACGCTCAGCGGCACCGTGCCCGCCTGGCCGGTGCCGAACAGGTTGACCTCCCAGGCGGGCATCAGGCGCAGCGCGCCCTCCAGGAAGCCCAGGTAGAAGTCGGGCTGGGAGCCGGCCGAGATGTCGGCCGGGGTGTAGGGCCCGTACAGCCACACGGGGTTGATCTGGGCGAAGCTGGCGAGCCCGGCCACCGAGCCCAGCGTGAACAGGAAGAACGCGCCGGTCTTGGCCATGAACGACGGGTAGAGCGGGGCGCCCACGACGTTCTTGCGGGTGCGGCCCTTGCCCGGCATCTGGGTGTGCTTCTGCACCCACATCAGCACCAGGTGCACCGAGACGAGCGCCAGCAGGATGCCCGGGATGAGCAGGATGTGCAGCGCGTAGAAGCGGGAGACGACGTCCTCGCCCGGATACTCGCCGCCGAACAGCAGGAAGGTCGCGTACGTGCCGACCACCGGCAGCGACATGAGCACGCCCTGGGTCACCCGCAGGCCGGCGCCCGACAGCAGGTCGTCGGGGAGCGAGTAGCCCGTCAGGCCCTCCAGCAGGGCCAGCGCGAGCATCGTGACGCCGATGACCCAGGTGAGCTCGCGCGGCTTGCGGTAGGCGCCGGTGAAGAACACGCGCAGCGCGTGGACCATCATGCCGCCGATGAACAGCAGGGCGGACCAGTGGTGGATCTGCCGGATGAGCAGCCCGCCGCGCACCTCGAAGCTGATCTTCAGAGTGGAGGCGTACGCCTCCGACATCTGCACGCCCTTCAGCGGGGCGTACACGCCGTCGTAGACCACGTGGCTCATGCTCGGCTTGAACCAGAACGTCAGGAACGTGCCGGTGAGCAGCAGGATGACGAAGGAGTAGAGCGCGATCTCGCCCAGCAGGAAGGACCAGTGGTCGGGGAAGATCTTGCGCAGGTTGCGGTTCAGGAAGCGGGCCGCTCCCAGGCGTTCGTCGAGGAACGACGATGTCCGGGCGACGCCGCCGGGGACCGTTTCCATGCGTGCTACTTCCTTTCTGTCCGCGTTCACCACTAAGACGCCGCAGGGCCAGGAAATGTGACATCGGCGACGTCGCACGGGGTGGCCCGATGTCACAATCGGCGCGCCTGCGGCGTCTTATGGGCGACTGACGCACGTTCGAGACACGGCGAGGTGAGCCATGGCGATCCCTTCACACACCGGCCCCGGCTCGTGGCACATCGTCCTGGAGGCGACCGAGGCGAAGCTGACGGCGCGCGGCCTGAAGGGGCCCCGGCTCCTGTTCGCGCCCACGCGCCTCGACGGCGCCTTCTACCTGCGGCCCGACGCCGCCCTGGCGGGCTTCGCGCTGGAGCTGCCCCTGCCCTCGCACCGGGCCGAGCCGCCGGTGCTGCGCTGGGAGTCGGCCGAGCTCGACCGCGACGGGCACGCCTGGCTGCGCTTCGGCAGCCAGGCGGTGCGCTCCCCCGTCACGGTCATGTGCGCGGAGATCCCCGGTGAGCGGCCCTACGTGAAGATCGTCCTGGAGACCGTGTTCTCCTCGCGGAACCTGCGGCTGCCCGCCTGGTTCCTGCCGAGGACGGTCACGCTGCGGCTGTTCACCGAGCTCCGCCCCTGGTGATCGGGGGCGGTCCTCACCACGAGATCGGGCCGAGCCGGTCGCTGAAGGTCCCGGTCGGCCCGTCCGCGCCGATCGTCGCGAGCCTGACGATCGAGTCGGTGCCCTCGGTGACGGTCAGCGTCCCGGTGTGGTGGTTCATGTCGGTGGCGGCGTAGGTGCGGTTCACGACCTCGCCGGGCGTGATGGCGTTGAACTTGATCTCCGGGAGCGCCTGCGCGTAACGGACGGTGAGCATGTTCAGCGCGGCCTTGGACGAGGCGTAGGCGAGCTCGTGCATCGACGCGGAGGGCTGGTCCGGGTCGGTGATCACCGCGAAGGAGCCGGCGCCGCTCGACACCATCACCACCCGCGGGCACTCGGCCTCGCGCAGCAGGGGCAGGAACGCGTGCGTGACCCTGACCGGCCCGTACACGTTCGTGTCGTAGACGGCGTGGATCTCCTCCGCCGTCGCGTCGGCGGGCGGGACGCCCCTGCCGGACGCGCCGGCGTTGTTGATCAGCACGTCCAGCCGGTCGGTGTGCTCCCGGACGAGCGTGACGGCGGCGGCCACCGACTCCTCCGACGTCACGTCCAGCGGCACCAGGACCACGTGCGCGCCGCCCGCGGCCAGCTTGCCGGCCGCCTCCCGCCCCCGGCCCTCGTCACGCGAGCCGAGAAAGATCGTCCACCCCAGCTCGCCGAGCCGCCGGGCGGCCTCCAGGCCCAGCCCCTTGTTGCCCCCGGTGATCAGCGCCGACGTCGTACGGACTGCCATGTCCACTCCCCATGTCATGTGCGGGTCGTTCATTCGGTCGGCCATGAAGATGCCGGTGACCCGGCCTTTGTGACGTCGAGATGTCACAGATTCGGGGGAAGTGGCATCTTGTGCACGAAACCGATGGCGCACGACCAGTCAGGAGCACTCATGTCCAGCGGCGCGGATCCCGCCACCGAGGCGTTCGTCGCCCACCGCAACCTGCTGTTCACGGTCGCGTACGAGATGCTCGGCTCCGCCGCCGACGCCGAGGACGTGCTGCAGGAGACCTGGATGCGCTGGGCGGGCGTCGACCTCGGGGTCGTGCAGGACCCGCGCGCCTACCTGGTCAAGATCACCACCCGGCAGGCGCTGATGCGACTGCGCGCCCTGGGCCGGCGCAAGGAGTCCTACGTCGGGCCGTGGCTGCCCGAGCCGCTGCTGACCGCGCCCGACGTGGCCGAGGACGTGGAGCTGGCCGACAGCGTGTCGATGGCGATGCTGCTGGTGCTGGAGACGCTCACGCCGACCGAGCGGGCGGTGTTCGTGCTGCGCGAGGTGTTCGACGTGGGCTACGACGAGATCGCCGACGCCGTGGGCAAGAGCGCGGCCGCCGTGCGGCAGATCGCCCACCGGGCCCGCTCCCACGTGGCCGCCCGCCGGCCGCGCGGCGACGCCTCGCCCGCCGAGATCCGGGGCGCGCTGGAGGCGTTCCGGCGCGCGGTCGAGACGGGCGACCTGCAGGGGCTGCTCGACATCCTCGCCCCCGACGTCGTCGTCCTGAGCGACGGCGGCGGCGTCAAGCAGGCGCTGCTGCGGCCCGTGCGCGGCGCCGAGCGGGTCGTCCGCGTCTTCGCCACCGGCCTGAAGAGGTTCGGCGCCGCGATGTCGCTCGAACCGGCGCAGGTCAACGGCGGCCCCGCGATGCTGATCCGGCTCGACGGCGAGCTCGACGGCGTCCTGGCCGTGCGGGTCGAGCACGGCCTGGTCACCGGCCTGTACTACGTGCGCAACCCGGAGAAGCTGTCGCGCGTGACGAGCGAGACCACCATTCACCTGTGACCCGCGCGGGCTAGCGGTTGTAGAGCCGCCGCGCCAGCAGGTAGCCGGTCAGCGCGATGACCGCGCTCCACACCGCCGCCTGTGCCAGGCTCGCCCCCGGCGCGCGCCCGTCCAGCAGCGCGCGCAGGGACTCGATCACCGGCGTGAACGGCTGGTTCTCGGCGAACCAGCGCAGCCCGGCCGGCATCGACTCCGGCGGGACGAAGCCGCTGCCCAGGAACGGCAGCATCATCAGCGGCATCGGCAGGTTGCTGGCCGTGGCGACGCTCTTGGACATCAGCGCGAGCGCCACCGCCAGCCAGGTGATCGCGAAGGTGAACATCGCCAGCACCGCGCCCACGCCGAGCCAGTCCAGCACCGAGGCGGCCGGGCGGAAGCCGATCAGCAGCGCCGCCAGCAGCACCACCGCCATCGCGATGAACGTCTGCACCATCGCGCCGAGCACGTGCCCGGTCAGGACCGAGACCCGGGCGATGGCCATCGTCTTGAACCTGGCGATGATGCCTTCGGTCATGTCGGTGGCCACCGAGATCGCGGTCCCCTGCGCGGCCGCCGCGACCGTCATGATCAAGATGCCGGGAGTGAGGTAGCCGGTGTAGGCGGCCCGGTCGCCGCCGATGCCCACGCCCATCGTCCCGCCCAGGACGAAGACGAACAGCAGCAGGAACACCACGGGCACGGCCGCGAACGTGATGATCAGCGTCGGGTAGCGCCAGATGTGCTTGACCTGGCGGCGCAGCATCGTGACCGAGTCGACGACCGCGTTCATCGGGCGGGCTCCTTGGTGAGGGTGAGGAAGACGTCGTCCAGGTCCGGGCTGTGCACGGTCAGCTCGGCGACCTCGACGGCCTGGCCGTCCAGCCAGTCGAGCAGCTTCTTCAGCGTCCTGACGCCGCCCTCGTTGGGGATCTGTGCGGTCAGCGTCGCGTCGTTGCGCGAGGAGGCGCCCAGGTGCGGGACCACCCTGCGGTAGCCGTCGGCGTCGGCGAAACGCACGACCACGCGGCCGCCCGGCACCAGCCGCTTGAGCTCGTCCGGAGTGCCCTCGGCGACCAGCCCGCCCTGGCTGAGCAGGGCGATGCGGCCGGCCAGCTCGTCGGCCTCCTCCAGGTACTGCGTGGTCAGGAAGATGGTGACGCCGTCCTGCTCGACCAGGTCGCGGACGATCTGCCACATCGTGCGGCGGCTGCGCGGGTCCAGGCCGGTGGTCGGCTCGTCGAGGAAGATGAGCCGGGGCGTGCCGACCATCGTCATCGCCAGGTCGAGCCTGCGCCGCATGCCGCCCGAGTAGGTGGCCGCCGGCTTGCCCGCGGCCTCCGTGAGGTCGAAGCGCTTCAGCAGGTCGCGGGCGCGGGCCCGGCCCGCGCGGCCGAGGTGGAGCAGGTCGGCCATGAGCCGCAGGTTCTCCTCGCCGGTGAGGAAGCCGTCCACGGCCGAGAACTGGCCGGTGACGCCGATCGCGGCACGCACCTTGTCGGGCTCCGCGGCCAGGTCGTGCCCCGCCACCCGGATCTCGCCGGCGTCGGCCTTGATCAGCGTGGACAGGATCTGCACCGTGGTGGTCTTGCCCGCGCCGTTGGGGCCGAGCAGGGAGAAGATCGTGCCCTGCGGGATGGTGAGGTCGATGCCGTCCAGGACGCGGTGCGGCCCGTACGCCTTGCGCAGCCCGGTCACCGAGATAGCGGCGTCCGCCACCGCGCTCACCTCCGGTCCCAGGTGACGGGCAGGCTGATGACGCCCTGCACCTGCGTGGGGTCGGTGCGCGTCCGCACCTCGTGCTCCGGCACGGCCAGGCGCAGGCCCGGGAAGCGGGCGAGCAGCGCGGGGAAGGCGACGCGCATCTCGACGCGGGCGAGCTGCTGGCCGAGGCACTGGTGCACGCCGTGGCCGAACGCGAGGTGCCCGGCGGTGGCGCGGCGCAGGTCGAGCAGGTCGGGGTCGGGGAACTTGGCCGGGTCCCGGTTGGCGACGTCGAGCGCGACGACGACCGTGTCGCCCGCCTTGAGCTGGACGCCGTCGAGCTCGACGTCCTCCCGCACGCCGCGCATGCCGAGGGCGGCGATGGACAGGTAGCGCAGCAGCTCCTCGACGGCGCCGCCGATCAGGCCGGGGTCGGCGCGCAGGGCGGCGAGCTGCGCGGGGTTGCGCAGCAGGGCGTAGGTGCCGAGCGCGAGCATGTTGGCGGTGGTGTCGAGCCCGGCGCTGAGCAGGAAGGCGGCCACGCCGCCGAGCTCGTCGTCGTCCAGCTCGCCGCCCCGCGCCAGGTCGCTGAGGAGGTCGTCGGTCGGCTGGGCGCGCTTGGCGAGCGCGAGCTCCCGCAGGTACACGCCGAGCTCGGCGAACGCGGTGTACTGGGCCTCGGCGGCCTCCGCCGTCCCGGCGTCGGCGAGCGTCCGCGTCTGGTCCTGGAACCGGTCGCGGTCCTCGTACGGGACGCCGAGCAGCTCGCAGATCATGAGCGCGGGGACGGGCCGGGCGAAGACGTCGAGCAGGTCGGCGGGCGGCCCCTGCCGTTCCATGACGTCGAGCCGCTCGCGGGTGAGCTCGGTGACCCGTTCGGTGAGCAGGTTCATCCGGCGGACGGTGAACCGGCCCGTGAGCAGCTTGCGGAAGCGGGTGTGCTCGGGGGCGTCCATGCCGGTCAGGTCGCCGACGGGGGCCGGCGGCAGGTGCCCGCCCATCAGCGGGTGGTACAGGGTCTCGTAGCGGGAGCTGAAGCGCGGGTCGGCGAGGATCTGCCGGACCGCCCCGTAGCCGGTGGCCAGCCACACGCCGGGCGCGCCCTCGGGCGTGGCCAGGCGGGCGATCGGCCGCTCGGCACGCAGGGCGGTGAGCGCGGGGGCGGGATCGAAGGGGCAGCCGGGCGCGCGGTCCAGGGACGGGGCGACCGGCTCATCGCGATAGTACGTGTTCGACATACATTGAAAGCTACGTTGCGTTCGGAAATGCTGTCAATCAATCGGATTGTATTTGCGCAGTTCAGAGCCGTGAAACTGGTGCAATGACGATGGGGGCGAATGCACCGACTTGTTGCAATGGATGGCGGCGAACGCAATACTGACGGCATGCCTGGAGGACGCTTGACCCAGCGGGACCGGCAGCGCATCTCGGCCGGGCTCGCCCAGGGGCTGCCCTATGCCGAGATCGCCCGGCGGCTCGACCGGCCGACCTCGACGATCAGCCGGGAGATCGCCCGCAACGGCGGTCCCGCCGCCTACCGGCCCGAGCAGGCCCACCGGGCGACCGAGCGGCGGGCCCGGCGCGGCCCCCACGCCGCTCCCCGGTCCGCCGGATCGGCCGACGGCGATGCCGGCCGGGCCGCCGAGGCCGAGGACACCGTCGTCGAGATGGCGGTCGCGATGGGGCTGCCCAGGATGATGGCCCGCGTCCTCATCGCCCTGTGGCTGAGCGACGAGGGCAGGCTCACCTCGGCCGGGCTGTCCGACCGGCTCAAGGTCAGCCCCGCCTCGGTCTCCCTGGCCGTCGGCTACCTGATCCAGCAGGGGCTGATCAGGCGCGAGCGCGATCCGCAACGCCGCCGCGACGTCTACGTGGTCGACGACGACGCCTGGTACCAGGCGATCGTGACCAGCGCGTGGCAGACGCTCCACGCGGCGGAGACCGCCAAGCAGGCGGGCGAGAGCTTCGGCCCCGAGACGCCCGTCGGACGCCGCCTCGCCCACGGCGGCGCCTTCCTGGAGCGGATCAGCCTCGACGTCCTGGAGTCCGCCGAACGCTGGCGCCACCTGCTGCCGTGACCGGCGCCTGGTCAGGTCCGGTCCTAGGCGCGTTCCTTGCCGAACGTGACCTCGGGGTGTCGCGGTGACGGCCCGTCCAGCAGCGGCTGCCGCGTGCCCCTCAGATGCCGGTCGAGGAAGGCCGCCACGTACGTGCGGGTGAGCTCCACGGCGCGCCCCGCCGCCATGATCCCGGTGGTGGGTTTGACGCCGAAGGCGGCCGTCAGCACCGGCCCGTCGGTGAACGACTGGTGCTCCGCCCCGGCCACGACGAGCCGGCGCTTCCACCCGGTCAGCAGCTTCCAGTCCCGGTCCCACGAGCCGTCGCCGCCGCCGGGCCCGTGCTGCGGAGTGCCGACGAACATGAACGGCCGCGCGAGCCCGCCCCGGGGAATCCTGGCGTAGGTGCTGCCGTCCAGGTCGATCCCGGCGCGTACCCGGGGGTCCGTCACCATGGCCGCCAGGGCGGCGGCCCCGCCGATCGACTGGCCCGCCATCGCGATCCTGCCCGGATCGACCAGCCCGGTGTCCGCCAGCCGGTCCAGGACGAACGACACGTCGGCCGCCCGGCCGCGCACCACGCGGGCGCCGAAGCCGGGGTCGGTGTCGCTGTCGCAGGCCAGGCACTCCGCGACCGTCCCGTCCCGCCACGTGGTCGCGTAGCTCTCGTGGGTGTGGTCGATCCCCGCCACCGCGTACCCCCGGCTGGCCAGGTCCTCGGCCAGCGACGTGAGCAGGCTGACCGGCTTGGTGAAGCCGGGCGACAGCACCACCAGCGGCAGCTCGCGCCCCGCCGGCTCGGCGTCCTTGACGGCGTGCGTCCGCGTCCGGCTCAGCAGGTCGTACGGGACGCCCGCGATCCGGCCGCCCTTCAGGTTGAGCTCCGACTCCTTCGGCGTCATGTACGGCGCTGGCTCCCCGTCCCGCCGCTCGGCCGGGTACCACAGCGTGACCTTGAGCCGCCGGGTCCGGGCGTCGGGATCCCAGGGGTCGGGGCGGGAGTCGTCCTCCACGTACATGGTCCTGGTGCCGACCCGGTGCGGGCCGGTGGGGGCGGGCAGCGTGGCGGGACCGGCCGGCGGGGCCGGGGCGGCGGCCGTCCGGGGCGGGGCGGGCGCGCCGCACGCGGTCGCCAGCGTGACGACGGCGAGCGCCGCCAGGATCGCTCTCATGAGGCCTCCCTCAACAGGCGCAGGCCCTGCGCCAGCGCGGGATCGCGCCCGGCGGCGGCGTCGCGCGGGGGCAGGGGCGCGTAGTGGTCGGGCGGCACGCCGATCCGGTCGATCACCTCGCGGCGCGGCCCGAGATGGCGCTTGCCCGGCAGGCTCAGCGTGGTGTGGTTGCCGAGCCGGTACGCCTGCGCCGGGCCGGAGATCACCCCGGCGGTCCTGGTGCCGACCAGCCGCCCCGCGCCCAGGGCCTTGACGGCGGAGCTGAAGTGCTCGCACGCCGAGGCGCAGCTGCGGTCGACGAGCACGACCAGCGGCAGGCCGACCAGCTCGACGGTGTCGTCGGTGCGCGACGCCTCGCACCGGCCGTCGCCCGCGCACTGGTAGGCGGTGACCTGGCCGTGCGCGAACGCACTCACCAGCCGCACCGCCTCGTCCGGGCTGCCGCCGCCGTTGCCGCGCAGGTCCAGCACGACACCGGCGAGCGTCCGGCCCGCGCGCAGCCGCGCGATCGCCCTGAGCGCCCGGTTCGCCGAGTCGGGCGCGAACCCGGCCACCCGTACGTAGGCGACGTCGTCGTCCAGCAGCCTCGACCGCACCACCTGCAGCTCGGCCAGGTCCCGCTGGTAGAGGCCGGGCCTGAGCGTCACGCTCCAGCGGCGGCCGGTACTCTCCCGCAGCAGGCTCAGCCGGACCGGCCGGGCCCGCGGGTAGGGCTCGTACAGGGCGGCGATCGCGGCCGTGGCCTTCCCGCCGATGAACGGGGCCGATCCGTCGATCGACTCGATCACGTCGCCGGGCCGCAGCCCGGCGGCCCGCGCCGCGCCGCCGTGCACGGCCGTGACGAACAGCGGGGGCACGGCGGCGGCGGGGTTGCCGTGCACCTGCGGGCCGTCGGCGCTCGCCTGGAGGCCCAGGCCGTAGCCGTCGCCGTCGTAGTGGCCCGGCGGCCGGGCGAGGCCGTGCGTCCAGCGGGCGTGGTTGTCGCCGAGGCTGGCCACGATGGCCTCCAGGGTGACGACGGCCGGCTGGTCGCCCAGCCCGGGGACCTGGCCGGTGATCTTCCGGAAGGCGGTCTCGAACGCGGCCCAGTCGGCCTTCCGGTCGCCGGTCAGCGCGGGCATGGTGGCTTCGGGCAGGTCGCGGCCGTGGCGGTCGAGTTCACGCGCCAGCGCGGCGAACCCGGCGGTCAGCAGCGAGCGGGCGTCCAGGGCGGCGCCGCCGTAGTAGGAGCCGAGGATGCAGAAGTACGCCTGCTCGATGACGTCGATCGTGGTGGCCGTCTCGGCGGCGGGCGGGCCCGCGGGCCGCTCGCAGGCGGTCCCGGCCGCTGTGCCGCCCGTGCCGCCCTGGCCGCGCGGCGGCGCGGGCGCCGTGCACGCGGTGGCGGCCAGGAGCAGGGCGAGCCCGGCGGCCGCTGTCCTGGCCGTCATGACAGGCGCCTCCGCACCCACCGGAAGGACAGCCCCGTCAGGGCGGCGGTGAGCAGCGCGTAGATGCCGGTCTCCATCCACTGCAGCGCCCAGAAGCGGTCGAGGGGCTGGTAGGCGGCCCGCTGCCGGTAGCCGAGCCGGCTGAGCTCGGCCAGGCAGGCCCCCGGGCCCTGCCGCGCCTGCTGTGTCCCGCAGGGCCCGGACGTGACGGAGACGCCGTGGACGACCGCCTCGTCACCGCTCGCGGCCAGCGTGCGGCCCGAACCGTCGATGAGCTCGCTCGACAGCACCCACGCCCCCGTGTGCCCGGGGATCGCCTGGGTCAGGGTCACCGTGGTCAGCCCGTCGCGGCGCACGCCGAACATGTCGACGTTCTCCTGGGCGAGGTCGAACGTCGAGGTGACCGGCGGCATCAGGTGCGGCCTGACCAGCAGCGGCATGGCGACCTGGACCGCGGTGAAGACGAGCAGCGTGAGCGCCATCGCGGGCAGCGTCCGCTTGACGAGCATGCCGATGCTCACGCCGAGGACGAAGGCGAAGGCCGCGAACCCGAGCGGAAGGATGCCGCGCGCGCTGAACACCAGCGGGTCCATGAGCGCGAAGCCCTCCGGCGCCGACTGGTCGAGCGGGCCCGACCACCAGGTGACCGCGAGCCCGCTGACCCCGGCGGCGGCGGCCGCGACCAGGCCGGTGAGGGCCAGCTTGACCGCCAGCCAGCGCCTGCGGGTGATGCCCTGGTTCCACACCAGCAGGTGGGTGCCGGCCTCCAGCTCGCGGGTGATCAGCGGCGCCCCCCAGAAGAGGCCGACGAGAGCGGGCAGGATCAGGACCACGAGGGTGCCGGCCAGGAACGGCATCCGGTACGCGTCGAAGAACCGGTCGTAGAAGTGCAGGCACTCCGCGCCGGGCGCGCAGGCGGCGAGCCCGGCCGCGTAGTCGGCGGCCAGCCGCGAGCCGGTCGGCGCCAGGACGGCGGCGAGCGCCACGAGCAGGGCGGACGTCATCAGGGCCGCGCCGCGGAACTGCCGCCAGGTGAGCCAGATCATCGCCGCACCTCCAGGGCGGGCCGCGGGCCGGCGGCGGTGGAATCGTCCATGTACGCCAGGACCAGGTCCTCCAGCGTGAGCCGGCTGACCGTCCACGCCGGGTCGAGGATCGGCCGGTCGGTGCGGACGACGTACGTGCTCTGCCGGTCGGTGTGCCGGGCGGAGACGACGTGCTGGTCGGCGGGCAGCGTGCCGGGGTCGCGGCGCGGGCCGGTGAGGCGGTGGTGGGTGGCCAGCAGCCGCTCGGCCTCCCCCGCGATCCGGACCCGGGAGTCGACCAGCACGATCAGGTAGTCGCACGTCCGTTCCAGGTCGGAGACCAGGTGGGAGGAGAGCACGACGCTGAGCTCGTGCTCGACCGTCGCCTCCATCAGCCCTTGCAGGAACTCGCGGCGGGCCAGCGGGTCGAGCGAGGCGACCGGCTCGTCCAGGATCAGCAGCTCGGGCCGCTTGGCCAGGCCGAGGGTCAGGGCGAGCTGGGCGCGCTGGCCGCCGGACAGCCGGCCGGCGCGCTGGGCGGGGTCGAGGCCGAGCCGGGCGATCCGCTCGCGCGCCGTCGCGGCGTCCCAGCCGGTGTTGAGCCGGGCGCCCAGCCGCAGGTGCTCGGCGACGCTCAGCCCGGCGTAGACGGGGGTGTCCTGGGCGACGAAGCCGACCTTGGCCAGTTGCGCGGGCCCGGCGGCGGGCCGGCCGCCCAGCACCGACAGCCCGCCGGTCGTCGGCTGAAGCTGGCCGCCGGCCAGCTTCAGCAGCGTGGTCTTGCCGGCTCCGTTGGGCCCGACCAGCCCGACGACGTGCCCGTCGGGGATGTCGATGGTGCACTCGCGTAACGCCCAGCGCCTGCCGTATCGCTTGCCCAGCCCGCGGGCCTCCAAGACGGAACTCACGCGATGTCCTCCTGTGCGGCGGTCCTGAATGTGGTCATGAAGAGGGCCTCGATGCTCTCGTCGTCGAGCCCGGCTCGGCGCGCCTTGGCCAGCCAGTGCCGCAGCTCCAGCCGCAGCGGGCCGTGCGCGGCCAGCGACGTGCCGGCGAGCGTCGCCGTCACGAACGTCCCGACGCCCGGCCGGGCGGCGACCAGGCCCTCGTGCTCGAGCTCCCGGTACGCCTTGAGGACGGTGTTGGCGTTGATCGCCAACTGCGCCACGACCTCCTTGAGGGTCGGGAGCTGGTCGCCCTCGTGGAGCAGCCCCAGCCGGAGCGCGTGCCGTACCTGCTGGACGATCTGCTGGTAGGGCGCGAGGCCGGACTTGGCGTCCAGGTAGAACTCGATCACCGTTTCTCCATTTATCTAGCGTTCTAGGACATTAGATGGTTGCAGATATGGCCGGGGTTAACTACTCCGTAAGCGCGCACGACCTGCACAGGACCCGCACACAGGCTGCGCGGCGCCCGCAAACCCGTCTGCTTTGATGACGCCGTGCCCGAGGGGACAAGGAGCCGAACCGTCATGCGTCATCCCACAGAACACCCGCCCCGGCGCGCCGTCCGGGCCGTCCTGCGCAGCCCCGTGGCCGCCGCGCTCGCCGTCGCCGTCGTCCTGGCGGGCGCGGGCACGGCCGCCGCCAACGACTGGGTGCCGATCTTCCGGACCGAGCGGATCGAGCCGGTCGGTGTCGGCGCCGCCGACCTCGTCGCCCTGCCCGACCTGAGCGCGTACGGCGACGTCGTGGTGACCGGCGGCGACGGGCCGCGCGAGGTCCCGGACGCGGCGGCCGCCAAGGCGCGCACCGGGCTCGACGTGCCCGTGGTGCGCACGCTGCCGCGCGGCGTCGCCGGCGAGCCCGTCCACCAGGTCGTGGGCGAGATGACCGCGACGTTCACGTTCTCCGCGGACCGGGCCGGCAAGGCCGCCGCCGAGGCCGGGCAGCCGCTGCCGCCGCCCCCGCCGGGGCTGGACGGGCAGCGGGTGCGCCTGGTCGCCGGGCCCGGTGTGGCCGGGATCTGGTCGCAGCCCGCCGGGGTGCCCGCCCTCGTCGTCGGCCGCGCCGTCGCGCCCCGCGCGCTGTCGTCCGGCGTCCCGTACGCGAGCGTGCGCGACTACCTGCTGACGCTGCCCGGCCTGCCGGACGAGGCCGCCGCGCTGCTGCGCGCGTTCGGCCCGGAGCGGGACACCCTGCCGCTGCCCGTGCCGGCCGGGCGGTTCACCACCTCCCGGGCGAGCGTGCACGGGGTGCCGGCCACGGTGATCGCCACCCGCGACCGGACGCTGGCGGCCGTCGTGTGGGTGGACGGCGGCGTGGTGACCGCCGTGGCGGGCGCGCTGGACGCCGCCGAGGTGCTGGCGGTCGCCCGGGACCTCCGATGACCGGCGGCACGCCGCCGAGCCCGCCCGCCGTGCGGTGCTCGGGCCTGCGCAGGCGCTACGGCAGGCGGCCCGCCGTCGAGGACGTGTCGCTGGAGGTGGGCCGCGGCGAGGTGGTCGGGCTGCTCGGCCCGAACGGCGCCGGCAAGTCCACGGTGATCAAGATGCTGCTCGGCCTGGTCCGCCCCGACGCGGGCGAGGCGGTGCTGCTCGGCCGGCCCGCGGGCGATCCCGCCTCCCGCGCCCGCGTCGGCTACCTGCCGGAGCTCTTCCGCTACCAGCCGTGGCTGAGCGCGGCCGAGGTGCTGGCCCTCCACGTCAGGCTGGCGGGCGTCACCGTGCCCGCGCCGGAGCGGCACGACTGCCTGTCCCTCGTCGGGCTGGGCGAGCGCGCCGCCGACCGCGTGGGCGGCTTCTCCAAGGGGATGCAGCAGCGGCTCGGCCTGGCGGTCGCCCTGGTGGCCCGGCCCGAGCTGGTGATCCTGGACGAGCCGACCAGCGCGCTGGACCCGCTCGGCCGCGCCGACGTGCGCGACATCGTCCTGGCGCTGAAGGCGCGCGGCGTCGCCGTGCTGCTCAACTCGCACCTCATCGGCGAGGTCGAACGGGTCTGCGACCGCGTCGTCATCCTCGACCGGGGCCGGGTCGCCGCGTCCGGGACCCTCGGCGAGTTGCTCGGGCGGCGCGAGCTGCGGCTGCGCCTGACGGACCTCTCCCCCGAGGCGCAGGCGCGGCTGGCCGCGACCGGGGACGTGCGGCGGGACGGCGACGGGTTCACCGTGGCGCTGCCGGCCGGCGACGACGAGGCGGCCGTCCCTGAGCTGGTGCGCGACCTGGTCGCGCTCGGCGTGCGCGTGCACGCGGTCGAGCCGGCGCGCGTCAGCCTGGAGGAGCGCCTGCTCGGCATCCTGCGGGCCGGTCAGGAGGACGCCGCATGACGGTCCTCACCGTCGCCGCGCTCACCCTGCGCGAGGCCTCCCGGCGGCGCGCGCTGCTGGCCGTCGTCGTGCTCACGGCCGCGCTGCTCCTGCTGAGCGGCTGGGGGTTCTCCCGGCTGGCGGCGGAGAGCGGCCTCGGCACGCTCACCAGCGGCCAGGCCAGGCTGGCTGCCTCCCAGCTGCTCAACCTGGTGATGTTCGGCCTCAGCCTGATCGCGGCGCTCGGCACCGCCTTCCTCGCCGGGCCCACGCTGTCGGGCGAGACCGAGTCGGGCATCGCGCTCGCGGTGCTGGCCCGGCCGGTCCGCCGCTCGGCGGTGCTGCTGGGCAAGTGGCTGGGCCTGGCCGCGTTCGGCAGCGGCTTCGTCGTGCTCGCCGGGCTGGCGCAGTGCCTCGTCGTCCTGGCGACGGTCGGCTACTGGCCGCCGCGACCGGCGACCGCCCTGGCGCTGCTCGCCGGGCAGACGGTCGTGCTGCTCACGCTGGGCCTGCTGCTGGCCACGGTCGTCTCGCCGATGGCCTCCGGCGTCGTCGCGGTGGGGCTGTTCGGCGCCACCTGGGTCGCCGGGGTGGTGGGCGGCATCGGCGAGGCGCTCGGCAACGAGGGCGTCGCGCGCGTCGGCGCCGTCTCACGGATGCTGCTGCCCACCGACGGGCTGTGGCGCGGCGCCATGCACGCCTTGCAGGACCCGGTCGTCCTGGCGCGGTTCGGCGCCGAGTTCGACGGCTTCCCGTTCCTGGGCGAGGCGCCGCTCTCGGCCGCCTACCTCGGGTGGGCGGCGGCGTGGGTGGCGATGATGTGGGCGCTCACCGCGGTGTCCTTCCAGCACAGGGATCTGTGACTGGTACGGGCCTTCGCCCCGCTTTACGATCGAATGGTGGAGATCCTCCCGTACGTGCTCGCGGCCGGAGGCCTCACCGTGGTCGTCATCGGCTTCCTCGGCCTGACCGAGCGGCTGCCCCGCAACGGCGACGCCCGACCGTCCCGCTAGCCGGGGCCGGGCATGCGCAGCGCGATCATGGCGACGTCGTCCTGCCCGGAGACCGGCATGCGGCTCAGCACCTCGTCGCAGAACTGCTCCAGCGGCGCCCGCGCCAGCTCGCCCGCGTGCTCGCTCAGCCGGGCCAGGCCGTCGTCGAGGTTCTCCCCTGGCCGCTCCACCAGGCCGTCGGTGTAGAGGAGCAGCGTCGCCCCCGGGGGCAGCGGCTCGCGCGCCGAGACGTACTCGCGGGGGTAGGGCACGCCGAGCAGGGGGTTGGCCCCCGCCGTCAGGAAACGCCCCTCGCCCGCGTACGTGACCAGCAGCGGCGGCGGGTGCCCGGCGACCGCGTAGTTGAGCCGGTGGCCGCCGTCGTGCGGCTCGATCCTGGCCAGCACGCAGGTCGCCGTCTCGTCGCCGTACAGCGTCTCGGTCGCCATGTTGAGCCGGGACAGGATCTCCCCCGGCGGCTCGCGCCGGTCGACCACCATGCCGCGCAGCATGTTGCGGAGCTGGCCCATCGCCACGGCGGCGCGCAGGTCGTGCCCGGCCACGTCGCCGATGGCGAGCACGGTCGCGCCGTCCGGCAGCACGAACGAGTCGTACCAGTCGCCGCCCACCTCGGCGGCGGCCAGGCTGGGCCGGTAGCGGGCGGTGATCAGCAGGCCGGGCACGCGCGGCGGGTCCGCGAGCAGGCTGTGCTGCAGGGCGAAGGCGATCTGGCGGGTCCGCTGGAAGTGCATGACGTTCTGCAGCGCGTCGTGGGCCTGCTCGAAGATCTGCCGCAGCAGGTCGATCCCGGCCCGGCCGATCGGCGGGCGGTCGCCGCAGGTCGCCGCGGTGACCACGGCGGCGACCGTGCCGTTGACCGACACCGGCAGGATCGCCAGGCTGTTGGCGTGGCTGAGCTCCAGCCAGGTCCGGGTGCCCGCCGGGCCGAGGTCGGGCGGCGGCGAGCCCGGCGGGAACGTCTCCAGGAACGGCCTGGCCTGGCGCACCGCGCGCACGAACCGCGCGTCGGACGGCAGCCGCTGGGCGCTGAAGCGCGGCATGCGCGGCAGCCCGGGGCCCGCCGCCGTCGCCACCCGCTCGACGACCAGCGTCGTCTCCCCCGCCAGCCCCTCCGCCAGATCGGTCACCAAGTGGACGCCGCAGCCGTCGGCGAGCTCGGGCACGATGACGTCGGCCAGGGCGCCGAGCATCTCCTCCACGGACGTGCGGTTGGCCATCGCCTCGGCGGCCCGGCTCAGCAGGCGCAGGCGGCGCTGCGCCTGCCACTGCTCCTCGATGTCCGTGCAGCTCCCCACCCACTCGATCACCCGGCCGTCCTGCTTGATCGGCACGGCGCGGACCTGGAAGTGCCGGTAGCCGCCCTCCGTGGTGCGCAGCCGGTAGGTGTGCTCCCACCGGTCGGGCACCCGCTCCAGCGCGCGCTGCCACGACTGCGCCGCCTCGGCCCGGTCGTCGGGATGCAGGGCGTGCAGCCAGCCCTCGCCGCGGAACTCCTCCCACGGCTGCCCGGTCACCCGCTCCCAGCCGGGGCTCGGCTCGCTCACGCCGCCCTGGGGACCGGTCACCCAGATGATCTGCGCGCTCACCCGTACCAGGCTCTCGTAGCGGCGCAGGATGCGGCGGCGCTCGTCGGCGATGTGCTGGATCTCGCGGGCGGAGCCGACCTGGTCCGTCACCTCCAGGCACATCACCAGGACGCCGCGCCGGTCGGCGAGCGGCCGGTCGTCGAACGTCGTCTGGGACAGGCTGAACGTGAAGAACCGCTCCTGCCCGCTCTCGGTCAGCAGGGTCGGATCGCCCGGCATGTCGGTGACGACGATCGGCTCACCGGTGTCGAAGACCTGGTCGAACAGCAGGAAGTAGTCCTTCTTGACGAGGTCGGAGAACGCCTCCCGGATCGGCACGCCGAGCGGGCGCTCGCCGAACAGCGACCGGTAGCCGCGGTTGGTGTAGAGCAGCCGGTGGTCGTGGCCGAGGGTGACGGCGATCCCGACGGGCGCGGGCTCCAGCACCTCGAAGGTCAGCCCGCTGACACCGTCGCCACCGCGCTCCCCGGCACCGCTCATGATGACTCCTCCCGATGACGCGCGCGAGCAGGACGTCATCACATGCTGGGCGGCGGACGGTCAGCACGAGCCGCGTGACACGCGTGACCGTACGAAGGAGTTCACCAGTCCTGGTCAAAGGCATGCCAACCGTGCGTCGCCGTCCGGCGCATATTCGTTGGCGTGGCGGCTCGGGCGCGGGCTAGCGTTGCTGCCGCGATCCGCCCATACGTGACAGACCCGTACCTGATTGATTGGAGACGCGGGATGACCTCTCAGCTCGTCGCGCTCAGCTTCGACGCCCACGATCCCGTCCGGCTCGCCCGGTTCTGGGCCGGAGTCCTGGGCTGGGAGTCGGCCGACGATCCCCGCGAGGGCATCACGCTCCTGCCGGCCGACGACACCGGGTTCCGGCTGCGGTTCCTCCCGTCCCAGGAGGACAAGCCCGTCCAGAACCGGATGCACTTCGACCTGACCAGCAGTTCGCTGGAGAACCAGCGCGAGACGGTGGCCCGCGCGCTCGAACTGGGCGGCCGGCACATCGACATCGGGCAGAGCCCCGACGATCCGCACGTCGTCCTCGCCGACCCCGAGGGCAACGAGTTCTGCGTCATCGAGCCGGGCAACAAGTTCCTCGCCGACTGCGGGTTCATCGGCGCGCTCTCCTGCGACGGCTCGCAGCAGGTCGGCTACTTCTGGAGCGAGGCGCTCGGCTGGCCGCTGGTCTGGGACCAGGACGAGGAGACCGCGATCCGCTCGCCGCACGGCGGCCCCAAGATTGCCTGGGGCGGCCCGCCGGTGGAGGAGAAGCACGGCAAGTGCCGGCCGCACTTCGACCTCACGCCCGCGGACGGCGACCAGCGGGCCGAGGTGGACCGCCTTCTCTCGCTCGGCGCGCAGCGGGTCGATCTCGGCCAGGGCGACGTCCCCTGGGTGGTCATGGCCGACCCCGACGGCAACGAGTTCTGCGTGCTGCCTGCCGGCTGACCCCGCTGGAGGGTGCGCCGGTGGACGCGGAAGACCGGGTGGGCGGGCGCGATCCGGTGAAACTCCCGCATCGGTGACCTCGGGGTGAGCCCCAGGTGCGGGCGGGCGCCGGGGGCGGCGGTGACGTAGCCGCGCAGGATCCCGGCCCGGTGCTCCGGCGCTTGAGGGCGGCGAGCGCGCGGCCGGTCACGCCGGTCTTCTCCAGAGCGCGACGGCGGCGAGTCCGGCCGCGCACGGCAGGACCTGCAGCCAGCCCAGCAGCGGCGCGAGCCCCACGTCCCCCGAGGTGTCTCGGACGGTCAGCGCGGCGACCGCGACGCAGGCCCCGGCCACGAGCAGGCCGATCGCCGCCGCGCGGGCCCACCGCCTGCCCGCGCGGGCCGCCCAGGCCGTGCCGAGCCAGCCGGCCAGCCCCAGTGCCCCGGCCGTGGCCAGGATCACCAGGTAGGCGGTGACGGCGGCGTCGATCGCGCCCGTTCCGTAGGACGGGTAGCCCGCCCTGATGTGACCGGCCAGGAGTGACCGGCTCGCGAACGGGACGAGGGCGGCCAGGGCGGTGAGCCCGGCCCCCAGATACAGCAGCGCCAGCGCGCTTCGGTCTCTCGTCATCGTCTTACCCCTTCTTGGTTTGAGACAGTCACTGTCTCAAGCATGTGACTGTACGTCCCGTGTTTCAGACAGTCAATGTCAGAAGAGAGCAGCTTGCTGGAACCTGGTAGGGTGCCGGCATGACCGGGCTACGCGAACGCTGGCGGCTCAAGGCCATGCGCGCCATCCAGGAAAGCGCCCTCGACCTGTTCGACGAGAAGGGCTTCGGGGCCGTCACGATCGAGGAGATCGCCGCCGCCGCCGAGGTGTCGCCGTCGTCCGTCTACCGCTACTTCGGCACCAAGGAGGGCATCCTGGTCGCCGACGAGTTCGACACCATGAGCCCGGAAAGGCTCAAGGAGTTCCTGGATCCGCGCGACCCCGTCGGCAGCCTGCTGCGCGCCGTCCGCGCCTACGAGGCCGCGCCCGATCCCGGGGAGGCGGCGCCGGCCGGCAGGAGCCCGTGGCGCAGGGTGCGTTACTTCTTCGCCGAGCCGTCGGTGCGCACGGCCGTCTGCGGCACCCTCGACCGCGCCGGTCAGCGGATCGCCCCGCTGATCGCGGAGTCGGGCGAGGTGAGCCGGACGCAGGCCCGGGTGATCGCCAACGCGCTCGCCTTCGGCTACTTCGCCGCGCTGGAGCAGTGGTATCTCGACGGCGGCGAGCGCCCCATCGCCGACTACGTCGAGGAGGGCATGCGGCCGCTGAGCGCGCTCTGGAGCGCCCCCCGGCAGCCGGTCAAGCCGCCGCCGCGCCGGACATGACGGCGCCCTCGCGGCCCTGCCGCTGGCCGTCCTCGTCGTACGGCCGTGGTTCCGCCCGTACGACGAGGGCTCTGAGCTCAGCCGCCCGCGCCCGGGAGCACGGCGACGGCCTCCACCTCGACGAGCTGGTCGTCGTAACCGAGCACGGTCACGCCGAGCAGGGTGCTGGGCACGTCGTGCTCGCCCATGTACTCCCGATAGACCTCCCAGGCGGCGACCAGGTCGGCCTGCCGGGAGGAGGCCACGTACACGGTGGTCTTGGCGACGTCCGTCAGTGACGCGCCGACCTCCTCCAGCGAGATCACGAGGTTGCGCATCACCTGGTGCGTCTGGGCGACGTAGTCGCCGGCCGCGACGGTGTCGCCGTCGAGGTCGAGGGGGCACGCGCCGGCCACCCAGATGTTGCGCACCGGCGCGTCGGCGACGGCGGCGTAGGCGTAGTCCACCTGCTGCGTGAGCCGGGGGTTGCGGACCAATCTGACACTGCTCATGGCATGCTCCTCATGGTTGTTGCCGGGGCCAGCTCGGTGAGCGGCCCAGGTGTGCGACGATCTCGTCCAGCTTCGTCCCGCCCTCCCAGGCGAGCGCCGGCGCGAAGGGCGCCCGTGGCGCGCGGCGGGTGTCGCCGTCGGGCACGGCCTTGGCCACGGCCAGCGCGGCCTCCAGCAGGCCGGGCGGGAACTCGACCCCGGCGCCCAGCGCCTTGGCCAGGTCCCAGGAGTGGACGACGTAGTCGATGAAGTGGAAGCCGATCGCCTGCCTGCCGGGGAAGACCGCCCCGCTGCCGAACTCGGGCAGCGGGAAGTCGCGCTCCGGCACGCCGTCGACGGCGAACGCCGCCAGCACGTGCTCGGCCGAGGCCCGGTAGCCCGCCGCCGGGTCGGCGCCGAGCGGGC
This sequence comes from Nonomuraea sp. NPDC023979, assembly GCF_040639085.1. NCBI lineage: Bacteria > Bacillati > Actinomycetota > Actinomycetes > Streptosporangiales > Streptosporangiaceae > Nonomuraea > Nonomuraea sp. NPDC023979. Next base: position 188,043 of record NZ_JBEZZG010000012.1, on the reverse strand, counting down.
GCGTCTCCCAATGGGCCAGGCCGCCGTCGCCCCTGGACGCCGCGGCGAACCCGTGGTGCTGGGCCGCCATGTGCGCGAGCAGGTCGTGGACCGTCCATCCGGCGCAGGGCGTCGGGCGTGACAGGTCCGGCTGCCGCACCCTGGCGGCCAGCTCCACGCTGACCTGGACCGCCTGGGCGTCGAGCGCGACGATCGGTTCCCCATTTGTAGGCATTGGCTTATGATCTGCGCATGCTTATCATCTGTCAAAAGGTTTTCGCGGGCGTGTCATGAGCCGACGCGACCTGGCCGAGATGCTGCATCCGCTCCTGCAGGCGCTCATCGCCGCCGAACGGCCCGTACTGGCGGAGCACGGGGTGACCATGTGGGGCTACGCCGTGCTCGGCGCGCTCCACGACGGCTCGGTGCGCACCCAGGCGGCGCTGGCCGAGGCGATCGGCGCCGACAAGACCCGCATCATCGGCACCCTCGACCGGCTCCAGGCCGCCGGGCTCATCACCCGCGAGCCCGATCCGCGCGACCGCCGCGCCCGCATCCTGGCGATCACCGGCGAAGGCCACCGGCTGTGCGGCTCGATCCGCGCCCGGATCCAAGAGGCCGAGGACCGCCTGCTCGCCCACCTGCCCGAGGCCGACCGCGAGACCTTCCTGCGCGCCCTGCACACGCTCCACCGGCTGGTCCGGGAGGCGGAGGTCACGCTCTGACGGGGCCGCCCAGGGCGCGGACGGCCTGCTCGAAGCGCCGCGCCTCGGCCGGGTCCACGGTGATGGCGACGGGCCTGCCCTTCTTCCAGGCCGTGAGCGGCGCCGCCGGCGGCTGTTCGACGAGCGCGGCGATCGGCGGCACGGCCTTGCTCACGGACTGCGCGAACACGGCCGACCCCGCCCGCACGAGCGCGCGCAACGGCTGCCGGAAGGGCGTGTGCAGGCTCGTCGCGACGAACACCGGGTTGTAGAGCACGTACCGGATGCCGGCGGACCCGTAGGCCGCCCCCAGTAGCTCGCTCGCGCGGGCGCCCTGCATGGTCGCGGTGAAGCCCCGGTAGCCGTTCCTGAGCTGGAGGTCGTCCCAGTGGATGCGGCCGCCCTGCCCGGCGCCGCACAGGTTGACGATCACCGGTCGCGGCGCCTGCTCCAGCGGGCCGCGCAGCCCTTCGGCCATCAGCCAGCGGTTGATCACGTACAGGGCGAAGGTGTGCTCGAAGCCCTCCTCCGTCTCGACGCGCGCCGGGTTGAACCGGAACGCGGCGAGCACCAGGGCGTCGATGACGGGGTGTTCGGCGGCGAGCCGTGCCACCAGGTCGCGGGTCCGGCTCACCGAGCTGAGATCGCACCTGACGAACCGGGCTCCCGGCGCCTCCTGGCGCAGGCGGCGGCCGCCTTCCTCGCTGCTGCCCACGGCCACGACGCGGTCGCCGCGCCCGGCGTGGTGGCGGGCGAGCGCGAGGCCGATGCCGCTCGTGCCGCCGGTGATCACGATGGTGCGGGACATAAGTTGAGGTCCTCCTCAAGTTGAGATGGGCCTCAAGTTAGCTAAGCTTGCGGACATGCGCAAGGACGCCGTGCACAACCGCGAACGCCTCCTGGAGGCGGCCCGGCGGCTGTTCGCCGACCGCGGGCTCGACGTGCCGCTCGAGGAGATCGCCCGCACGGCCGGGGTGAGCATCGGGACGCTCTACAACCGCTTCCCCACCCGCGACGCCCTGGTGGAGGCCGTGTTCGCCGACCGGGTCGCCCGGGTGAGCGAACTGGCCGAACAAGCGCTCGCGGCCGGCGACGCCTGGGAGGGGTTCACCGCGTTCCTGACCGGCGTGTGCGAGCTCCAGGCCGCCGACCTCGGCTACAACGACCTCGCCGCGCGGACCGCGACGGCCGGCGACCGCGGCCCCGCGCTGATGGAAGAGATCCTCGACCGCGCCCGGCGGTCCGGTGACCTGCGCGACGACGTCACGCTCACCGACCTGGCCTTCGTGATCTGGGGCGTCGCGGCGACCGTCAAGGCCACGCACGACGTCGCGCCGGGAGCCTGGCGGCGGCACCTGGCGCTCTCGCTCGACGGCCTGCGCGCCGCCGCCGCCCGGCCGCTGCCCGCCCCTCCCCTGTCGGCCGAGCAGGCCCGCGCGGCGATGCGGGCGTGCTGAGCGCATCGGTCAGGAATGGAGAAGCGCCCCGCCCCTCCCCCCGCCTAGCGTGACCTGCATGGACATCACCATTTACGCAAGCTTCCTCCCGTACGACGACCCGGACGCCTCCCTGGCCTTCTACCGCGACGCCCTCGGCTTCGAGGTGCGCGGCGACGTGGGCGCCGAGGGGATGCGCTGGATCACCGTCGGCCCGCCCGGCCGGCCCGGCACGTGCATCGTGCTGGAGCCGCCCGTCACCGACCCGAACGTCAGCGAGGACGAGCAGCGCGCCATCGCCAGCCTCATGGACAAGGGCGTCTACGCCGGTATCACGCTGGCCACCCCCGACCTCGACGAGACGTTCAAGCGCGTCCAGGCCGCCGGCGCCGACGTCGTCCAGGAGCCGACCAGCCAGCCGTGGGGCGTGCGCGACTGCGCCTTCCGCGACCCGGCGGGCAACCTGGTCCGCATCAACGAAGCGCGGTGACCGGCGCGCCACGCACCTGAGACCGACGAATAACCTCGAAGCTGGTCGGATCACACCCCGGCGAGTGCGCGAAGGCGACCTCAGCGAGCCTGAGCAGAAACAGATGGAGAGAGCATGAGCACGGCCCCTGGCCAGGACGCGCAGTCGCCTGCGCGGCACGACGCCGACACGCACGACCTGATCCGCGTCCACGGCGCCCGCGTCAACAACCTCAAGGACGTCAGCGTCGAGATCCCGAAGCGCCGGCTGACGGTGTTCACCGGCGTTTCGGGCTCGGGCAAGAGCTCGCTGGTGTTCGGCACAATCGCCGCCGAGTCGCAGCGGCTGATCAACGAGACCTACAGCGCGTTCGTCCAGGGCTTCATGCCCTCGCTGGCCCGGCCCGAGGTCGACGTGCTCGACGGGCTGACCACCGCGATCATCGTCGACCAGCAGCGGATGGGCGCCGACCCGCGCTCCACCGTCGGCACCGCGACCGACGCCAACGCGATGCTGCGCATCCTGTTCAGCCGCCTCGGGCAGCCGCGCATCGGCTCCCCCCAGGCGTTCTCGTTCAACGTCCCCACCGTCCGGGCCAGCGGCGCGATCACCGTCGAACGCGGCGCGCGCAAGACGGAGAAGGCGACTTTCACCCGCATCGGCGGCATGTGCACCCGGTGCGAGGGCCGGGGCACGGTCTCCGACATCGACCTCACCCAGCTCTACGACGACTCCAAGTCGATCTCCGAAGGCGCGTTCACCATCCCCGGCTGGAAGTCCGACAGCTTCTGGACCGTCCGCGTCTACGCCGAGTCCGGGTTCGTCGACCCCGACAAGCCGATCCGCGACTACACCAAGAAGGAACTGCAGGACTTCCTCTACAAGGAGCCGACCAAGGTCAAGGTCGACGACGTCAACCTCACGTACGAGGGCCTGATCCCCAAGATCCAGAAGTCGTTCCTGTCCAAGGACCGCGAAGGCATGCAGCCGCACATCCGGGCGTTCGTCGACCGGGCGGTCACCTTCACCACCTGCCCCGAGTGCGACGGCACCCGGCTCGGCGAGGAGGCCCGCTCCTCGCGCATCGCCGGGATCAACATCGCCGACGCCTGCGCCATGCAGATCAGCGACCTGGCCGAGTGGATCCGCGGCCTCGACGAGCCGTCGGTCGCGCCGCTGCTCGCCAAGCTGCTGCACACCCTGGAGTCGTTCGTCGAGATCGGGCTCGGCTACCTCTCGCTCGACCGGCCCGCGGGCACGCTGTCGGGCGGCGAGGCGCAGCGCACCAAGATGATCCGCCACCTCGGCTCCGCGCTCACCGACGTCACCTACGTCTTCGACGAGCCCACCATCGGCCTGCACCCGCACGACATCCAGCGGATGAACAACCTGCTCAAGCGGCTGCGCGACAAGGGCAACACCGTCCTGGTCGTCGAGCACAAGCCGGAGACGATCGCCATCGCCGACCACGTCGTCGACCTCGGCCCCGGCGCCGGCACGGACGGCGGCAGCATCTGCTACGAAGGCACCTACGAGGGCCTGCGGGCCGGCGGCACCATCACCGGCCGCCACCTCGACGACCGCGCCCGGCTCAAGGACACGGTACGCAAGCCGACCGGCAAGCTGGAGATCCGCGGCGCCAACCGGCACAACCTGCGCGACGTCGACGTGGACATCCCGCTCGGCGTGCTCTGCGTCGTCACCGGCGTCGCCGGATCCGGCAAGAGCTCGCTGATCCACGGATCGATCCCGGCCAGGGCGGGCGTCGTCTCCGTCGACCAGAGCGCGATCAAGGGCTCGCGGCGCAGCAACCCGGCGACCTACACCGGGCTGCTCGAACCGATCCGCAAGGCGTTCGCCAAGGCCAACGGCGTCAAACCGGCGCTGTTCAGCGCCAACTCCGAGGGCGCCTGCCCCACCTGCAACGGCGCCGGGGTCGTCTACACCGACCTGGGGATGATGGCCGGCGTCGCCACCACCTGCGAGGACTGCGAGGGGAAGCGGTTCCAGCCGGCGGTGCTCGACTACCGCTTCGGCGGGCGCGACATCAGCGAGGTGCTCGCCATGCCGGTGACCGAGGCCGCCGAGTTCTTCGGCTCCGGAGAGGCCCGCACCCCGGCCGCGCACGCCATCCTCGGCCGCCTCGCCGACGTCGGGCTCGGCTACCTCAGCCTCGGCCAGCCGCTCACCACGCTGTCCGGCGGCGAGCGGCAGCGGCTCAAGCTCGCCACCCACATGGCCGACAAGGGCGGCGTCTACGTCCTCGACGAGCCGACCACCGGGCTGCACCTCGCCGACGTCGAGCAACTGCTCGGCCTGCTCGACCGGCTCGTCGACGCCGGCAAGTCGGTCATCGTCATCGAGCACCACCAGGCGGTCATGGCGCACGCGGACTGGATCATCGACCTCGGCCCCGGCGCCGGGCACGACGGCGGCCGGGTCGTCTTCGAGGGCACGCCCGCCGACCTCGTCGCCGCCCGCTCCACCCTCACCGGCGAGCACCTGGCCGACTACGTGGGCGCGTAGCGACCGGCCCGTCAGCGGCGGCGTCGGTTAGCGTACTCGTCGTGGAGTCCTTCATCCGGTCGTGGGCGGCGTTGCGCGCCGCGGTCGCAGAGCTCACCGACGACGATTTCGCGCGGCCGTCCGGCTGCGCCGGCTGGCTGGTGCGTGACCTGGTGTGCCACCTGGTCATCGACGCCCAGGACGTCCTGATCACGCTCGTGACCCCCGCCGACGCGGAGCCGACCCGCGACGCGGTGACCTACTGGGAGGTCAGCCGGACGCCGCCGACCGGTGACGACCCGCTCGACGCGCTGATCGTCCGGCTCGCCGCCGCATACGAGGAGCCCCGGCTGCTCAAGTTCCACCTCGACGACGTCGGCTCGGCCGCCGGGCGCGCCGCCGCCCTCGCCGACCCGAGCCTGCGGGTGAGCACCCGTGACGTGGTGCTCACCGCGGGCGACTACCTCACCGCCTACGTCCTGGAGTGGACGCTGCACCACCTCGACCTGGTCGCGCACCTGCCCGGCGCGGCCGGGCCGCCCGCCGAAGGGGCAGCCCGGTCCAGGGCGATGCTGGAGCGGATCGCCGGCGCCGCGTTCCCCGCGTCGTTCTCCGACGCCGACGCGCTGCTGGTCGGCACCGGACGGCGCGCGCCCACCCGCGCGGAGGCGGCGGACCTGGGCGAGCTGGCGGCCAGGCTGCCCTTCGTCATCGGCTGAACCGCCCCGGGGCGGTTCAGCACTCGCCGCCCCAGTACATGTTCCTGATCGTCGCGCCCACGGCCCCGTCACGCAGGTCGAGCTTGTAGCCGCTGCCGGGGTAGAAGTGCAGGCACTTCGGATACCACTTCGAGCCGCCCTGGTGCCGGTACTCGAAGTACACGTGGTCGGCGCCGTTCTGCTGACGGCCGTTGTTGACGATCACCCAGAACGACTTGCCGTCCGGAACGTTCCCGGCGGTCTGGTAGTGGAGGTAGTCCGGGGTCTGGTTGCCGTTGTACAGGCACACATTGCCCGGCTTGCAGCCCCAGACGGTGGTGTCGCCGGCCGAGGCCGGGGGCGCCATCAGCGCCAGCGCGAGGGTCGCGGCGGCGGACAGCGCGATCACGGTGCTCTTCCTGGTCATGAGCGGTCCTTTCCGTTAGGCGGCGGGGGCTTCGTTCGGCTTACCTGACCAGGGACGTTACGCCGGGCCGCTTTCGACGCGCTTTCGCCGCGACCGCCGGGCCCTCGCCCGCGGGCCGTTCGGGGCGCACGATGGCACCACAGCCGAAAGCCACCGAGAGTCCGGAGGACTTCCTTGAGCTCACCACCGGTGCCGTTCGATCCGGAGCTGGGCGCGGTGCTGGCCGTGCTGGCCGAGTACGTGTCGCCGTCGATCACCCTGGACACGCTCGACGCCCTGCGGGCGGCCCGCGAGGTCATCCCGTCGCAGACCGACGAGGAGCTGTCCCGGGACGGCGCGCTCGTCGTCGGCGAGCACACGGCCCCCGGCCCGCACGGCGACGTGCCGCTGCTGGTGTGCCGCCCGGCGGGTGCGGCCACGCCGCTTCCGGCGATCTACTACACGCACGGCGGCGGCATGATGTTCGGCGACGCCCGCACCGGGCTCGACGACCTGCTCGACTGGGCGCTGGAGCTGGGCCTGGTGGTGGTGTCCGTGGAGTACAGGCTCGCCCCCGAGCATCCGCATCCCGTGCCGGTGGACGACTGCTACGCGGGCCTGGTGTGGACCGCCGAGCACGCCGCCGAGCTGGGCGCCGACCCGGCGCGCCTCGTCGTGGGCGGGCCCAGCGCGGGCGGCGGACTGGCGGCGGCGCTGGCCCTGATGGCCCGTGACCGGGGCGGCCCGGCCCTGATCGGCCAGTTGCTCATGTGCCCGATGCTCGACGACCGCAACGACACGCCGTCGGCGGCGCAGATGGCGGGCCTGGGCATCTGGGACCGCACCTCGAACGAGACCGGCTGGACGGCGCTGCTCGGCGACGCGCGCGGCGGGCCAGACGTGTCCCCGTACGCGGCCCCGGCGCGGGCCGGCGACCTGTCCGGGCTGCCGCCCGCGTTCGTCGACGTCGGCTCGGCCGAGACGTTCCGCGACGAGGACGTCGCCTACGCCACCCGGCTCTGGCAGGCGGGCGGGCAGGCGGAGCTGCACGTGTGGCCGGGCGCCTTCCACGGGTTCGACCTGATGGCGCCGCAGGCGGTGCTGTCACAGGAGGCGAGGGCGGCCCGGCTGCGCTGGCTGCGGCGGCTGCTGGCCTGACCGCAAGAATCCGCCGGCGGCTCCGACCACCTCCGAGATGAAGCTGTCAGAGGAGGACGAATGTCGCAGTTGCTGAAGGTGCAGTGCTTCACCGTGTCGAGGGACGGGTTCGGCGCCGGCGAGGGGCAGAGCCTGGAGCGGCCGTTCGGCCACGCCGACCCCGGCCCGATGTGGTCCTGGGCGGGCGCCACCGCGAGCTGGGTGAACCGGACCGACCCGGGCGGCACGCGCGGCCTGGACGACTACCTGACCCGCGACTGGGGCAACAACATGGGCGCGGAGATCATGGGCAGGAACAAGTTCGGCCCGCAGCGGGGCCCGTGGGAGAACCACGACTGGCAGGGCTGGTGGGGTGACCGGCCGCCGTTCCGCACGCCGGTCTTCGTGCTCACCCATCACGTACGGCCGTCGTTCACGCTGGCCGACACCACGTTCCACTTCCTCGACGCGAGCCCGGCCGAGGCGCTGGAGCGGGCCAGGCGGGCGGCCGGCGGCCGGGACGTGCGCCTGGGCGGCGGGGTGGCCACGATCCGCGAGTTCCTGGCGGCCGACCTGGTCGACACGCTGCACATCGCCGTCGCGCCGGTCGAGCTCGGGCGGGGCGAGCGGCTGTGGGAGAGCCACACCGAGCTGCTCGACCGCTTCCATCTCGACACGGTGCCGAGCCCGAGCGGCATGACTCACCTGCTGTTCTGGAGGCGCTGATCGGCGGCGCGTGAGCGGAAGGTGCGGCGGTAGGCGTCCGGGGCCACGCCCACCGCGCGGTTGAAGTTGCGGCGCAGCGTGGTGGCGGTGCCCATGCCGGTGGCCGCCGCGATGGCGTCCATGCTCTCGCCGGTGGTCTCCAGCAGCTCCTGGGCGCGCCGGATCCGCTGCGTCAGCAGCCACTGCAGCGGCGTGGTGCCGGTGACCGACCTGAAGTGGCGGCCCAGGGTGCGCGAGCTCATCCGCGCCTGGCGGGCCAGGTCCTCGACGGTCAGCGGCTGGTCGAGCCGTGCCATCACCCAGGGGAACAGGCCGGTGAGCGGATGGTTGCCCGGCTCCGGCACCGGCGTGGTGACGAACTGGGCCTGGCCGCCGTCCCTGTGCGGCGGCACGACCAGCCGCCGGGCGACCACGTTGGCCACCGAGGAGCCCCGGTCGAGGCGTACCAGGTGCAGGCACAGGTCCATGGCGGCGGCCTTCCCGGCGGAGGTCAGCACGCTGCCGTTGTCCACGTACAGGACGTCGGGGTCCACCGTCACCTCGGGGTAGCGGGACGCCAGGACCTCGGTGTGCGCCCAGTGGGTGGTGGCGCGCCGCCCGTCGAGCAGCCCGGCGGCGGCCAGCACGAACACGCCCGTGCACAGCGAGACCACGCGCGCGCCCGCCTCGTGCGCGGCGCGCACCGCGTCGACCAGGTCGGCGGGCGGGTCCACGTCGACGTCGGCCCAGCCCGGGACGATCACGGTGTGGGCGCGCGGGAGGTGGCCGAGGCCGTGGTCGGGCTCCAGCAGGAACCGGCCGGCGCGCACCGGGGCCGGGCCGCACACGGCCAGGTCGTACCAGGGCTCGACGCCGGCCGGGGCGAACCCGAACACCTCGTAGGCGAGGGACAGTTCGAAGTGCAGCATGCCGTCGGTGACGGCCAGCGCGACGGTGGTCATGTCCGGAATTGTATGGGTAATGGCGTTCCGGACACTCGTGCGGGCCGCCCGTGATCGGAAGGATGAACGCAACAGATCGACGCGAGTTCGGGGAGCACCCATGCAATCATCAGCGCACACGGTGGCGGTTTTCGGCGCGTACGGGCACACCGGGCGTTTCGTCGTGGCGCGGTTGCGGGAGCGCGGGTTCGTCCCGCTGCTGACCGGGCGCGACTCGGCCAGGCTCAAGGAGCTGGCCCACGAGACGGGGCTGGAGTTCCGCACGGCGTCGGTCGACGACCCCGGCGCGCTCGACCACGCGCTGGCCGGGGCGGCGGCCGTGGTCAACGCCGCCGGGCCGTTCGCCACGACGGCGGCCCCCGTGATCGAGGCGGCGCTGCGCGCGGGCATCCCGTACGTGGACGTGGCGGCCGAGATCGAGGCCAACGCCGACACGTTCGCGCACTTCGGCGACCGGGCCCGGGCGGCGGGCGCGGTGATCGTCCCCGCGATGGCCTTCTACGGCGGCCTGGGCGACCTGCTGACCACGGCCGCGATGGGCGACTGGACGTCGGCCGACGAGGCGCACATCGCGTACGGGCTGAGCGGCTGGCACCCGACCGCCGGGACGCGGGCGGCGGGCGTGGTCTCCCGGCAGCGGCGGGACGGGCAGCGGGTCCGCTTCGCCAACGGCCGGCTGGAGTACCGCCACGACGAGCCGCCGGTCCTGGAGTGGCCCTTCCCCGCGCCGCTGGGGCCCCGGCCGGTCGTGGGCGAGTTCTCGATGGCCGACATCGTCACCGTGCCGAGCCACCTGTCCATCCCCGAGGTGCGCACGTACATGACGGTCGAGGCGGCCAGGGAGGTCGTCGCGCCCGACACGCCGACGCCGGCCCCGGCCGACGAGCTGGGACGGTCGGAGCAGACGTTCCTCGTGGAGGTCGTCGTGCGCTCCGGCGGCGCCGAGCGGCGGGCCGTGGCGCGAGGGCGCGACATCTACGCCTTCACCGCGCCGCTCGTGGTCGAGGCGGTCGACCGCCTGCTCACGGGACGGACCAGGGCGACCGGCGTCGTCTCCGCCGGTGAGGTCTTCGACGCGCCGGACTTCCTCCGCGCGCTGTCCGCCGACCTCACCGTGGAGCTGGAGTCCTAGCCGCCGGGCTCGGGCGGGAGCCGGCGGGCCCGCGTGGCCTCGCGGACCACGGCCCAGGCGTCCGCGACCGGGCCCAGATGGGCGAGCTTGTCGGGGTTCAGCACCGTACGGATCGTCTGGATCTGTCCGTCGAGGATGTCGAGCGACCAGATGTTGACGATCCGGCCGTCGCGGTCGCGGAAGATCGCGCCCGGCCGCCCGTTCACCTCGCGCGGCTCCACGGCGCCGCCGATCCGGACGAACGGCGGCACGATCGAGGCCAGCGTGCGGGCCACGTTCGCGGCGCCGAACACGCCCTCGCCCCACAGCGGGGCCTTGCCGCCGCTGTCGGCGACCAGCTGGACGTCGGCGGCCAGCAGCTCGCGCAGCCCGGCGACGTCACCTTCGGCGAAGGCGTCGAAGAAGCGCCCGGCCAGTTCCTCCCGCTCGCGCCGGCCGGCCTCGAAGCGGGCGCGTCCCGCGTCCATGTGGCGGCGGGCCCGCACGGCGAGCTGGCGGCAGGCCGCCTCCGACCTGCCGACCGCCGCCGCGACCTCGCCGAAGCCGAACCCGAACACCTCACGCAGCACGAACACGGCCCGCTCCAGCGGGCTCAGCCGTTCGAGCAGCAGCAGGGCCGCCATCGACACCGAATCGGCCAGCTCGGCCGCCCGCTGCGGATCGTCGTACGGGTCGGTGAGCAGCGGCTCGGGGAACCACGTGCCGACGTACTCCTCCCGCCGGACACGGGCCGAGCGCAGCACGTCGATCGCGATGCGGGTCACCACCGCCGACAGGAACGCCTTGGCCGACGCGGGCGGCGTCGTGATCGCCTCGTAGCGCAGCCAGGTCTCCTGTACGGCGTCCTCGGCGTCGCTCACGCTGCCCAGGATGCGGTAGGCGATCGAGAACAGCAGCGGCCGCAACTCCTCGAACTCCTCGGCCCTGCTCATGCGGGCTCCTTCCCGTCGTCGCGCCTGTTTCCGGTACCTGAGACGACACAGCCCGCCGTTCTGTGACATCGGCCCGCATGTCACAGAACGCCGGGCTGTCTCGTCTCGGGGCGGACACACCGTACGGACGACAAGGGGTTGATCATGAACGAGCGGAAGGTCGCGCTGGTCACCGGCGCCAACAAGGGCATCGGCCGGGCCGCCGCCGCCCAACTGGCGGCGCGGGGGATGACGGTGCTGGTCGGCGCCAGGGACGCGCGGCGCGGCGAGGAGGCCGCGACAGCCCTGCGCGCCGCCGGCGGGGACGCGCACGCCGTCACCCTGGATGTCACCGACCCGGCCACGGCACGGGCCGCCGCCCGGCTGGCCGAGGAGCGATTCGGCCGCCTGGACGTGCTCGTCAACAACGCCGGCATCACCGGGTCCGGGCAGGTCGCGCCGCAGGACGCGCTCGACCAGCTCCCCAGTGTCGTCGACGTGGACATGGTGCGGGCGGTCTTCGAGACGAACGTGTTCGGGGTGATCACGGTGACCAACGCTATGCTGCCGCTGCTGCGCCGCGCCCCCGCGCCGCGCATCGTCAACGTCAGCAGCGGGGCCGCGTCGCTGACCATCGCCGCCACCCCGGGCGGGCCGCTGGCGGCGCTGCCCGCCTCGGCCGCCTACACGCCGTCGAAGGCCGCGCTGAACGCGCTGACCGTGCAGTACGCCAACGAGCTGCGCGAGGACGGCATCCTGGTCAACGCCGCCGACCCCGGCTACGTCGACACCGACATCAACGACCACCACGGCTTCCGCACGCCCGACGAGGGCGCGGCCGTCCTCGTGCGGCTGGCGACGCTCGACGACGACGGGCCGAGCGGCGGCTTCTTCAACGACAGCGGCCCGGTCCCGTGGTGACGCCCCCGCCGCCCGGCTCGCCGCCGAGGCGCGCGAGCACCTCCCGGCTGAGCACGACGTCGTGCGGCAGCCGCCTGAGCGTGGCCGCGTCGACGACGACCCCCTGCTGCCGGGCGATCCGCTGGAGCGAGCCCCAATGGCCGGCTTCCGTGTCCTCCTGGGACCGGCCGCCGGACGGCTCGTCGGGCCCGACCACGACCCGTGCCGTCTCCCGCACGTCCGCCGCCGAGGTCGCGGCCCAGCGCTGCGACGAGCCCCAGCCTCGGTCGTCCAGCAGCAGCACCCGGGTCCCGTCGGCGAGCTCGGCCTCGAGACGCGCCGACACCGAGACGGTGCCGGCCGCCTGATCATCGACCTCGACGGACGTCACCAGGCGTGAGATGGCGGTCATGCATCCCATTCTCGCCGCCCGGGCGGCCCGTCACGGGAGCGGGCGGGCGCTGAGCCGGCAGTCGCGGGGCCGCTGGGGGCGCTCGCCGGTCCAGCCCGCCTCGGGGGCCCAGGCCTGGTAGGTCATGAACGTCCCCTTGGCGAGCCCGTCCGTGCTCTCGTCCGCGATCGCGGCGTGCTCCGCCAGAACGGCGCCGGTCCGGGGGTCGAGGATGGTGGTGTACCGCTGCGCCACCTCGTCGTCGGCGCCGAACTCGGCGGTGAAGCCCTCGCTCTCCCTGAAGGTGACCGCGATTCCCGGACGTCCCAGCGGGTCGGTGATCGTGCCGCGCACCCGGGTCGTCGGCAGTCCGGCGAGCAGACGCAGGGCGGCCGCCCTGACCGAGGGCTTCACCGGGAGCTCCAGCAGGGCGGTGGAGGTGGCGAGGAACTTCTCGAAGCTGTAGCCGGGCTCCTTGTCCCGCAGGATCTTCCAGTAGGCACGCAGTTTCTCCCGGAGCTGTCCGGCGTCTCCGGGCAGCTCCGCGAGGTCGGCCAGCGTGAGCTCACCGATCCGGGAGTCGCCGAGCACGCCGTCCGGCTCGACCGCGCGCGTGTAGACGCACTGCGTGGGCTTGGACCGCAGCCGGAGCTTCGCGCAGTCTCCCGCCCGGGTGCCCGGCGTGCACACGCGCTGGACCGTGCCCGGGGAGCCCGCCGCCCGCCACGCCCGCTCGTCCGCCTCGGTGGCGGGGCGGACGAACTGCTGCCACTGCTCCGCCTGTACGGGGTCGCGGGGGTCGCGCGGCTGCCAGAGGTCGATCCGTGACGAGAACAGCACGTTGAACGCCTGATTGCCCGCCCGGACCCGGATCAGCGCGTCGTTGAGCAGTGGCCGCCGCCAGTAGGCGCCGCGCTCGTCCGGCAGCTTCGCGACCCGGTCCGCCAGCTGGAGCAGGGCGCTGTTGCCGCCTTCGGGCACGAGCACCGGTGCGGGAGCGGGCGTCATGTTCGCCACCAGCGTGACGATGGCCAGGACGACGGCGATCGTCGTCGCGGCGGCTCCCAGGGTCCATCCCCAGGCGGGGCCGCGCCGGCGCGCTCTTGCCGGCGGTCCCTGCTCGCGCCGGGCGGCGGCGAGCCGGAGTCGGGCCCTCTCGACCACCTCGGGCGAGGGCGGCGGGGCGTCGGGCAGCGCCCGCGCCAGGAGGCTCAGCTCATCCATGGGTCTCCTCCAGCGGTTGACGTCGCCGAGCGCCTTGCGGAGCTGCTTGCGGGCGCGGTGGAGCCGGGAGGCGACCGTCCCGGCCGGGATGCCCAGGGCGGCGGCAACCTCGGCGTGGCTGAGGTCGCACAGCGCGCTCAGCAGCAGGCCGTCGCGGTCGCCCCGGTTGAGCCCGGCCAGCGCCCCCGCCAGCTTGCCGGTCAGCCGGTCCGCGGTCACGCGGGTCAGGACCGCGTCCTCCGGATCGTGCTCGGCGCGCTCGGCCGTCCGGCTGAGCGCCTTCCACTTGCGGATCTCGGTGCGGCGATGCCGGGCGATGAGGTGGGTGGCGATGCCGTACAGCCAGGGGCGCACCCCGCCGCGCGCGGCGTCGTAGCCGCCCCGGCAGGCCGCCAGGAACACCTCGGCGGCCAGGTCGTCAGCCACGTCGTCGGACAGCCGCCTGGCGATGTAGCGGTGGATCTCGGTGAAGTGCGCGGTGAAGACCTGCTCGAAGTCCACCTGTAGATCGGGTGGGTCGGCCAGGTCGGGTGGAACAGCCATGCGGGCGTCTCCGCGGGGTCAGATGAACGGTGGTCGCCCCTTCTTGCCCGAAGCGCCCTGCCGCTTTCACGGGCCGCCGTCGCGGGCGGGTGACCTGGCCGGCTCCGTCAGGCGTTGAGGATGAGGTCGGCGGCGCGGGAGCGCACCTGGGCGGGGGTGCGGCCGTCGTGCTCGGCGGCCAGGAAGTGCTGGCCGATGGTCAGGCAGAAGGCGAGCAGGCTGCGCGCCTCGACCTCGTCGGGGTCGGCGCAGAAGGTGCCGATCTGTTCGCGCAGCAGGTCCATGCGCCGGTTGTCCACGCGCCGCAGGCGTGCGGCGACGGCCTCGTCACGCCGGGCCCAGTGCCGCACCGCCAGGTCGATCGGCAGCAGCCGCTCGGAGAGCGTGAGCTGCCCGGCCAGCCGGACCTTGGTACGGGCGTCGCCTCCCGCGCGTTCGACCCGGTCGAGAACCTCGTCGATGCTCTCCCGCTCCCAGGTGTCGAGCATGGCCTCCAGCAGGGCGTTGCGGTCGGTGAAGTAGCCGTAGAAGCCGCCCTTGGTCACCCCCAGCGCCTTGGCCAGCGTCTCGACCCGGACGGCGTCCACCCCGGACGCGGCCAGCACCCGCAGCCCCTCCTCGATCCACTTCTCCCGTGGTGTACGCAACGAGCCCATCTGTGGCCCACCTCACCTCTCGCCTGGTTGTACGGTGCCGTACAACAGGTCTAACCTTACGTTATACGGCACCGTATAACGGAGAGAGGAAACCCGTCATGTCATTCGGTTTCGTCGCGTTCCACTACCCCGCCCCCGAGCACCTCGAGGCGTTCGTCAAGGAGTGCCACCAGGTCGCCGAGATGTCGCGGAGCCAGCCGGGCTTCGTGTCCGTCGGGGTCTGGGTCACCCCGGACGGAGACGCCGTCGTCACCACCGGCGAGTTCGAGTCCGAGGAGGCGTTCCAGGCGGCGGCCCGGATCGGCCGCGAGATCGGCGCCACGCCCGACGGCATCAGTGACCTCGAGGTCCGGCCCCGCGAGGTCACCTTCCTGGTGTCGCGGTGACGGGGCGGCCGACATGTCCATGAGGCTCCCCGTCACCGAGCACACCTCGCGGCCGTGGCGCATCCACGAGATCGCCCCGGACTTCCGCATCGAGGACGTGTGGGCCTTCCGCACGCCCGGCGCCGGCCCGGACGACTTCCCCGCGATGCTGGCCGCGCTGCGTGCCCGCACCGCGCCGCAATATCAGTCCTGGCCGGTCCGGTTCCTGTTCGCGGTCCGGTGGAAGCTCGGCGCGCTGTTGGGCTGGGACGAGCCCGGCGCCGGACTCGGCGGGCGGGTCGGCTCCCTGCTCGACCGCCTGCCCGACGACCTGCGCCGCTCCCCCGGCGTGAACGACCCCAACATCCCGTTCACACCGCTGTACGCGGTCGCCGAGGAATCCGCCCAGGAACTGGCCAACAAGACCGTCCACACCGTCTGCCACCTGGGCTGGGTGCCCACCGCCGGCGGCGAGTACGAACTGCGCATGGCGGCCCTGGTCAAGCCCAACGGCCTGTTCGGCAGGGCGTACATGGCCCTCATCAAGCCGTTCCGCTACCTCGTCGTCTACCCGGCCATGACCCGCCGATGGGAGCAGGCCTGGCGCGACCGCGCCGAGCTCACGTACGGGCGGGTTCGCTGACGCCGAACCACCGCCGCAGGGCCGCCCGGAGCGCCTCGACCTCCGCGGGGCCGGGCCGGGGAGAGGCGGACGCCCAGGCCACGTAGCAGTCCGGCCGCAGGAGCAGGGCCGTCGGCGCGGGAGCCTCGGCGCGGGCCGTGACGACGTCGACCTGGTCGTGGCCGAGAGCCCGCGACAGTGAGGCGTCGTCGGTCAGGTCGAGCAGCAGGGGGCGCGCGGTCCTGGTCAGCTCGGCCAGGCGGACCGGTCCGGCGGGGGTGCGCAGGTCCAGGTCCGGGGCGAAGCGGCCGGTCAGCGGGTGCGTCTCGCCGCCGCCCAGGTCGTAGCGGACGTCGGCGCCCGTGGTGAGCTCGGCCAGACGGCGCACGGCGCCGGGGTCGCGGAGCAGTTCGGCGAACACCTCGCGCAGGCCGGTGACGTCGCTGCCGGGGGCGATCAGGGCCGCCTGCGCCTGCGCGTTCAGCACCATGCGGCGGGCGGCCGCGCGCCGCTCCGGCTCGTAGGTGTCCAGCAGTCCGGGCGGGGCGCTCCCCCGGATCTCGGCGGCGAGCTTCCAGCCGAGGTTGACCGCGTCCTGCAGGCCGAGGTTGAGCCCGGGACCGCCCCCGGTGGCGGCGTACACGTGGGCGGCGTCACCGATGAGGAACACCCGGCCGTCGGCGAACCGCTCGGCCACCCGGGTGTTGCCGCCGGTCAGCCGGCGCAGCGCGTGCGGCCCCGGGCCGCCGGGCTGGCCGAGCGGCAGCTCGACGCCGAGGACTCGGCGGACGCTCGCCCGCAGCTCCTCCAGGCTCATCGCGGCGGCGGTCGCCGGCTGGTCCCATTCGGTGGTGCTGACCAGCGGAGGGTGGCCGGGCATCGGCGCGTAGGAGAACCCGCCGCGCTCGGTGCGGTGGGGCATGAACGGCGCGACGGCGCCGTAGCCGGGCACGCGCAGCGCGCCGGTCGCGGGATCGACCCAGTCCGCCGGGACCGTCGCGTGCGCCGAGCGCACGGTCATGCGGTCGTAGGTGACGCCGGGGAACGCGATGCCGGCGAGCTTGCGCGTGGCGCTGTGCGCTCCGTCCGCCCCGACCAGGTAGCGGGCCCGCACCTGGTACGTGCCGTCCGGGCCCGCGACGTCGACGGTGACCGCGTCCTCGTCCTGCGCCAGTCCGGTGAGCTCGTGGCCGCGCCGGATCTCCACGCCGAGCTCGATGGCGCGCTCCTCCAGGACCTGCTCGATGCGCCGCTGCGGCACCGGCAGGGTGTGGACGGGGCTGTGCTCCAGCAGGCTCAGGTCCAGGCCCAGCGCGCCGAACATGAAGTACGCGGAGTTCGGCCGCGGCGGTTCCGCGCTGCCGCTGAGGGGTTCGCACAGTCCTCGGTGGTCAAGCATGCGGACGACCTGGCCGAGCAGCCCGTTCGCCTTCGGCTCCTCGCTCGGCCGGGGCAGCCGCTCCAGCACGAGCGGCCGGACGCCGGCCAGGCTCAGCTCGCAGGCCAGCATCAGCCCGTTCGGGCCGCCGCCGGCGATGACGACATCGGTGATCAACGTGTGCTCCCGTGGTAGTGGCCGGCGAGGGCGGTGAAGGCGGCCTTGGGCTCCCAGGGCAGGCCGGGGTAGGCGTCCCCGTGGCGGCCGTCGAGGACCTTGACGATGCCGGGGCTGGCGAGGTCGAGGTCGTCACGCGGGTCGCCGCCGGGCCGGTGCGGGAAGTTGCCGAGGGAGAAGAGGAAGACGAAGGCGCTGTCGACACCGGCGGCGTCGAAGATCTCCAGCAGTTCCCGCAGGTAGGCGGCCTGGCCGGGCTCGTCGCGGACGCATGCGCGGTTCAGCCGGATCGGCGCGCCGGTCTCCCGGTCGAACTCGACGACCTCCAGGACGCGGCCGCCGCTGTCGCCCGCGCCCCGGTAGGCGGCGGTGCCGAACTCGGTGATCGCGACCGGCTTCCCCTGCGCGACCAGGGCGCGGACGGCCTCGGCGAACCGGCCGGCGACCTCGGCCGACCGGTAGAGGTCGACGCCCACGAGGTCGAAGGGCGTCCAGTCGACGCGTTCGAGCGGGACGGCGGCGTACGTGATCCGGCCGCCGAACCGCTCGCGGACGAGGGCCACGGCCTCGACGAGGAAGTCGTTGAGCCGCGCGCTGAGCTCGCCGATCCGCTCGGGCAGCCGGTCCCGGTCGGTCAGCAGGGCGAGCCGGTCCTCCTGGGTGCCGCCCGGCAGGAACCCCTTGTTCATCAGGCTCAGCTCGGCGCCGGTGACGAACACGACCGCGGCGCCCTGCCGCCGGATCCGCTCCGCCCGCCCGGCGCAGTCGGCGAACAGCGACAGCGTCTCCTCGGGGGTCAGCTCCAGCGGGTAGGGCGAGAACCAGACCTCCAGCCCGAGTTCGGCGGCGTAGGTGGCGGCCAGCTCCAGCCGCTCCGGGTCGCCGCCGATGACGCGGACCGCGGTGCAGTGCAGGTCGTCCCGGATGATGCCGAGCTCGCGCCTGACCGCGACCGGGTCGAAGCGCTCGCGGGACGACCCTCCGTTGCGTACGAACCCTGTGTCGTACGTGATGCCCTTGGCTCTCATGGCATGGGTCCTTCCGGTGGGATGGGACGCTCACGCTAGGCCAGAAAAGTGCGCGCACGCAAGTTTGCGTACACGCATCGAAAGGTGGGATGCTGGGCGCGTGACGACGAGACGGACGGGGCTGCGCGAGCAGAAGAAGCAGGCCACCCGGGACGCCCTGCGCACGGCCGCCCTGCGCCTGGCGCTCGAACGCGGACCGGACAACGTCCGCGTCGACGACATCGCCGAGGCCGCCGGGGTCTCCCCCAGGACGTACAACAACTACTTCTCCAGCCGCGAACAGGCGATCGTCGCCGCCGTCACCGGCGAGCGGGAGGCGCGGGTGGCGGCGGCGGTGGCCGCCCGGCCCGCCGATGTCGGGCTCGCCGACGCCGTCATCGAGGCGGTCGTGGACCAGTACACCGCCCCGGACGCCGCCGGCCGGGACGCGCTGCTGCTGATCACCACCCGCCCCGCGCTGCGCGAGGCGTTCGTCGAGGCCACCACCGCGATCGAGCACCCTCTCGCCGAGGCCATCGCCGCGCGCGTCGGCGATGGCGGCGAGCATCAGCACGCCGCGCAGGTGCTCGCCGCGAGCGTCGCCGCCGCGGTCCGCGTGGCGCTGGACCAGTGGCTGAGCGCGACCGTCTCGTCCGTCACGGCCGGCGGGCTGGTCGTGCCGTCCGGGTCGCTCCCGGACCTCCTTCGCGCCGCGCTCGCCCCCCTCGCCCCCGCCCTGGATGCCGCCGACCGCGCCCGAGGCGGTGGGACCCGTGACGGCGGGCCCGCCGGCCGGGCCTGAGCGGTTACTTCGCGACGGCCTCGCGGACGGCGGGGGCGACCTCCTGGCCCCAGCGGGCCAGCAGGGTGAGGTCGGCGGCGCCGTGGCCGGTGTCGAAGAGCGTGAAGCCGGACGCGCCGTGCTCCAGCACCGCCCCGGTCAGCTCCTCGACCCACTGCGCCACCGAGCCGCCGATCCACCGGCCGTCGCGGTCGCGGGTGGCGGGCAGCGGCCGGTCGGTGATGCGGCCGGGCAGGTTGAACACGGTACGGATCTCGCCCGGGTCCCGGCCTGCCGCTGCCGCCGCCTCGTCGATGACGGGACGCGAGGTCCGGTAGCGCTCGCTGAGCCAGTCGGCCGCGTGGCCGGGGATCCACCCGTCGGCCACCCGCCCGGTGGCGGCCAGCGACTTCGGCCCGACCGAGCCCGTCCACACCGGCGGCGCGGCGACGGGCGCGGGCTCGATGCGGCGCACCCGGTAGTGGTTTCCCTCGTAGGTGACCGGAGGGCCGCCGCCGGACAGCAGCTTGACCAGGACGATCGCCTCCTCGAAGGCGTCCACGGCCGCGCCCGGCGACAGCCGGGGCACGCCCATGTCCGTGATGCGGTCCCACAGCCCGCCCGCGCCCATGCCGAGCACGACGCGGCCGCCCGACAGCGCCGACAGCGACGTCACCGTCCGCGCCAGCATCGGGGCGGGCCGGGTCGGCAGGTTGGTCACGTTGGCGAATCCCGCGATGCGCTCGGTGCGGCCCAGCAGGAAGCCGAGCGCGGCGTAGGCGTCGAGGCGCCCGCCGAGGTACGGGTGGTCGGAAAGGGTGAAGATGTCGAGCCCGTCCCGGTCGGCCTGCTGGGCCATGCGCAACAGCTCCGGCACGTCGTCGATGCCGGAATGCGCGCCGAAGCCGAAGACGACGTCATGTGCGGACATGGTTATGCCTTTCCCTCAGGCCGCGCCCAAAGAAGTTCGCGGTTCGTGTCACGAACCATATTAGTTCGTGACACGAACCGCAAATTCCGGCTTTCGTCTCAGCGCACCTGATCGGGCTCCAGGAAGACGGTCGGCACCTGGTTGTCGGTCACCACGCGGCCCAGCAGGGCAGCCAGCGTGTCGCGTTCGGCGGCGGTGAACCCGGCCGTCAGCTCCTCGACGCGGCGGCAGGTCTCGGCGTAGAACTCGTCGGCCAGCCTGGCGCCGCGCCGGGTGAGCGCCACCCGCACCGCCCGGGAGTCGCCGGGGTCGGGCCTGCGCTCCACCAGGCCGTTGCGCTCGGTCCGGTCGACCAGGCCGGTGAGGCTCGACTTGGCCAGGCCGAGCACCCCGCCCAGCTCGGTCATGCCATAAGGCTGCGCCATCAGCACGCACAGCAACTGACCCTGCTGCTGGGTGATGCCGTATTCGCGGGCCGACTCCACGTACACGGCATTGACCAGGAACGTGGAGCGCACCAGCGCGGCCACCGCCCCTATCTCGCCGGCGACATTCTCACTCATCGGCCAAGCGTAACAAATTCGCGCCGCGAACTACCCGGCGGCCTAGCATCGGGCGCGTGGAAGCGATGGGTGAAGAGACGCTGGAGGCCGTGTTCGAGGAGCAGCGGCCCAGGCTGTTCGGCCTGGCCTACCGGCTGCTCGGCTCGGCGGCCGAGGCCGAGGACCTGGTCCAGGAGACGTTCCTGCGCTGGCGTCAGGCCGGCCGGGCCGACGTGCCGGCCGCCTGGCTGACCAGGGTGATCACGAACCTGTGCCTGAACGAGCTCGCCTCCGCGCGGCGGCGGCGGGAGAGCTACGCGGGGCCGTGGCTGCCCGAGCCCGTGCTCACCGGCGACGGCGCGCTCGGGCCGCTGGAGACCGTCGAGCAGCGCGAGTCGGTGTCGCTGGGCCTGCTCGTCCTGCTGGAACGGCTGAGCCCGGCCGAGCGGGCCGTGTTCGTGCTGCGCGAGGCGTTCGGGCACAGCCACGCCGAGATCGCCGCCATGCTCGGCCTCGGCGAGGCGCACTCCCGCCAGCTCCACCGCCGCGCGCGCGAGCACGTCGGCGCGGCGCGCAAGCGGTTCGACGCCGACCGCGACCAGCACCGCCGCATCGTCGAGAGGTTCCTGGCCGCGACCCTGGACGGCGACGTGGCGGGCCTGGAACGGCTGCTGGCCGCCGACGTCGTCGCCTGGGCGGACGGCGGCGGCTCGACCGCGGCGCGGCGGCCGGTGCGCGGGCGCCTCAGGGTGCTGCGCTACCTGGGCGGGCTCAGCCTCCGTCCCGAGGCGGCGGCGGTGACGGCCGTGATCGCCGAGGTCAACGGCGAGTACGCGGCGCTGCTGCGGCACGACGGCGAGCTGCGCGCGGTCATGGCCGTGGAGGTCGCCGGCGAGCATGTCGCCGCGGTGCGGACGATGGTGAACCCGGACAAGCTGGCATTCGCCGCCGCCCAGCTCGTGTGAGCACGCTCACAGCGCGACGCTGTCACGAATCGCCCGGCTCGCCGGTTCAGGTGGGGACTTCGAACGGGAGGAACCATGACAGGACACATCGTCGTGCTGGGCGGGGGCTACGCCGGGCTGGGCGCGGCCAAGCGGGCGGCCCGGCGGCTGCGCGGCGCCGGGGCCCGGGTGACGCTGGTGAACGCGGCCGACCGGTTCGTGGAGCGGGTGCGGCTGCACCAGCTCGCCGCCGGGCAGCGGCTGCCCGGCCTGCCCCTGCGCGGCCTGCTCGACGGCGCCGGGGTGGAGCTCGCGGTGGCCACGGTGACGGGGATCGACCTCGCCGCCCGGGTCGTCCGGCTCGACGCGGCCCCGTACGAGCTGGGCTACGACGTGCTGGTCTACGCGCTCGGCAGCGGCGCCGACCTCGGCGCGGTGCAAGGGCTGGCCGAGCACGCGTACACGGTCGCCACCGAGCGCGAGGCGGCCCGGCTGCGTTCCCGCCTCGCGGCGGCGCGGTCGGTCGCCGTGGTGGGCGGCGGGCTGACCGGGATCGAGGCCGCGGCCGAGTTCAAGGCGGCCCGCCCGGGACTGGAGGTCCGGCTGGTGTCCGGCGGCCCGATCGGGGCCGGGCTGTCCCCGCGGGCCCGCCGCCACCTGCGCCGGGCCTTCGACCGGCTGGACGTCGCCGTGCGCGAGCACGCCCCCGTCGCCGAGGTCGGCCCCGGCGGGCTGCTCCTGCGCGACGGCGGCGAGGTGCCCGCCGACACGGTGGTGTGGGCGGCCGGGTTCCGCGTCCCGGAGCTCGCGGCGGCCTGCGGGCTGGCCACGGACGAGCACGGCCGCATGCTGGTCGACGCGACCCTGCGCTCGCTCTCGCATCCGGAGGTGCTCGGCGCCGGCGACGCCGCCGCCGTGCGGGGCTCGCGCATGTCGTGCCAGACCGGCCTGCCGCTCGGCCTCCAGGCAGGCGACGCGGCGGCCGCGCTGCTCACCGGCCGCGCCCCGCGACCGGCGCGGATCCGGTACGTGTGGCAGAACATCAGCCTGGGCCGCCACGACGGCGTCACCCAGTTCACCCGCGCCGACGACAGCCCGAGCGGGCCCGTCCTGACCGGGCGGCCCTCCGCGCTGTTCAAGGAGGTCATCACCCGCGGCACCGTCTGGCGGATGCGGCACCCCCACCTGTCGCCCTGACGAGGGCCGATGGCGCGATCTGTGGGGTGCGTGTCGTTGACGCCATCGGGGTGCGGGCTGGACCGTGGAAGGGTGCAAGCACACCGCATCGCCTTCGTGATCTACGAGGGTTTCCAGTCGCTCGACCTGGTCGGGCCGCACGAGGTGTTCCAGCTCGCCGGAGGCTACGACTGCGCGATCGTCGCCCCCGTTCCCGGGCCGGTCCGCGCCGAGCACGGGCTGCCGGTGCACGCCTCCCACGGCGTCGCCGACCTCCCGCCCGCCGGCTTCGACACGCTGGTCGTCGCGGGCGGCGGGGGCGTCTACGAGGCCAGGAACGACCCGGCGCTGACCGGCTGGATCGCCGCCGCGGCCGGCGGCGCCCGGCGGGTCGCCTCGGTGTGCAGCGGGGCGTTCCTGCTGGCCGAGGCCGGGCTGCTGGCCGGTCGCCGCGCCACCACCCACTGGGCCAGGGCCGAGCGGCTGGCCCGCGAACACCCGGAGGTCACCGTCGACCCCGATCCGATCTTCGTCCGTGACGGGCCCGTCTGGACGTCGGCCGGGGTGACCGCCGGGATGGACCTGGCGCTGGCGCTGGTGGAAGAGGACCACGGGCAGCGGGCCGCGCTGGAGGTGGCCCGCCACCTCGTGCTGTTCCTCCGCAGGCCGGGCAACCAGTCCCAGTTCAGCGTGGGGCTGTGGTCCGCGCAGCCCTCCTCCGACCCGGTGCGCCGGGCCGTGGCGGCCATCCACGCCGACCCCGGCGCCCGCCACGACATCACCGACCTGGCCGCGCACGCCGGGCTCAGCCCCCGCCACCTGCAACGCCGCTTCACCGCCGAGCTCGGCCTGCCGCCAGGCGCCTACGTCGAGCGGGTCCGGGTGGAGGCGGCGCAGCGGGCCCTGGAGGACGGCGGCGACCCCGTCGACGTCATCGCCCGCCGCTACGGCTTCGGCACCGCCGAGACCCTGCGGCGCAGCTTCCACCGACGCCTGGGCGTCGCGCCCTCCGACTACCGAGACCGTTTCCGATCCACCACGGGAGGACATCCGTGACCACGTACGGACTGCTGATCTTCGACGACGTCGAGGAGCTGGACTTCGCCGGGCCCTGGGAGGTGTTCACCACCTCCGCCATCCTGCGCGCCGACGCCGACCTCGCGGTGCTCGTCGCCGAACGGCCCGGCCCGGTCCGGGCCGGCAAGGGCCTGCGGGTGCTGCCCGACTGCACCCTGGACGACAACCCGCCGCTGGACGTCCTGCTCGTGCCGGGCGGGCGCGGCGCCCGCGAGGTCCAGCCGCACAACCCGGCCGTCACCGGCTGGATCGCCAAGACCGCCGAGCAGGCCACCTGGGTGGCCAGCGTGTGCACCGGGGCCTTCCTGCTCCACGCCGCCGGACCGGCGCGCGGGCGCCGGGTGGCCACCCACTGGGCCTACGAGGACGCCCTGGAGGCGCGCGGGGACGTCACCGTCGTCCGCGACGCCCGCTATGTCGTGGACGGCAACGTGATCTCCACCCAGGGCGTCTCCGCCGGGATCGACAGCGCGCTGTGGCTCGTCGGCCGGCTGCACGGCCGCGACCACGCGCGCGCCGTCCGCCGCGAGATCCAGTACGACCCCGCCCCGCCGTATCTGGCCGACGAGCCGCTCTAGGCGGGCGGGTAGGCCGTCGAGACGAGGCGGGCCAGGAAGGCGTCCAGGTCGTCGAGGCCGTAGGCGGCCAGGACGTCGGGCGGCTGGGTGAGCAGGTAGGTCAGCGCGCTGTTGATCGCCAGCGTCACGGTGGCCGCGCCGTGCCGGGTGGCCGGGAGCCCGGCGGCCCGCTGGGCGGCCAGGTGCAGGTCGAGGTCGGCGCGGGTGAGGCGGGCCAGGGTCTCGCGCACCTGGGCGTTGCGCGCGGCCTCGGCGTGCAGTTCGAGGTAGGCCAGGATGCGGGACCGGTTGTCCGTGAGCGCCCGGTCGATCATGCGGCGCAGCAGCGCGAGCAGTCCGTCCACGTCGTGGACCTCGGCCTGCTGGAGGTCGCTCCAGTAGCGCTCCACGCACCGCTCGGCGGCGGCCCGCAGCAGGCTGTCGCGGGTCGGGAAGTAGTTCTTGGCCGTGCCCTCCGGCAGCCCGGCGACCCGGTCCAGCGCGCGGTGGGTCAGTCCGCGCCCGCCCTCCCCGGCCAGCACCTCGATGGCCGCGTCGCGCAGCCGGTCGCGCCGGTCCCTGTTCTCCACCATGACGGCCCATTCTCCCGCTCGACACAACCACCACAAACGTGGTACCACATTTGGGGTGATGAGAATGAGGAAAGCCGCCGTCGTGGGAGCCGGGGTCGGCGGGCTGACGGCCGCCATCGCCCTGCGCCGCATCGGCTGGGAGGTCTCGATCTTCGAACGCTGGCCGCGCATCGTCGCCGAGGGCACGGCTCTCGGCATCCGGCCCGACGCCCAGGCCGCCCTGGCGAGCCTCGGCCTGGGCGAACGGCTGCGCGAGCGCACCGTCCCCTACCGGCACGCCCGCATCCGCACCCCCGACGGCCGCCACCTGGCCGACCTGCCGCTGGAGCGCATCGAACGGCGCGGCGGAGCGCCCGTCCGCATGCTGTCGCGCGTGTCGCTGATCGAGATGCTGGTCGAGGAGGTGGACCCGGCGACGATCAGCACCGGCGTGGAGATCACCGACCCCGCCGCGCTGCGCGACTCCCACGACCTGGTGATCGGCGCCGACGGCGTGCGCAGCGCGGTGCGCCGGGCGTTCTTCGCCGCCCCCACCCGGCCCCGCTACGCCGGCATCGTCGCCTGGCGCGGCGTCGTCCACGGCTTCGAGCCGCAGGACTACGGCGAGACCTGGGGGCGCGGGCAGATGTTCGGCATGACGCCGCAGTCCCCCGGCGTCACCAACTGGTACGCGCCCGTACGGACCCCGAAGGGGGTGCGCGAGACCCTCGGCGACCTGCGCGCCCGCTTCGCCGGCTGGCACGACCCGATCCCGCGCGTGCTCGCCGCCGCCGAGGCGGACGCCGTGCTGCGGCACGAGGTCCACGACCTCGCCCCGCCGCTGCCCTCGTACGTGACCGGCAACGTGGCCCTGCTGGGCGACGCCGCCCACGCCATGACCCCCGCGCTCGGGCAGGGCGCCTGCCAGGCGCTGCTCGACGCGGCCGCGCTGGCCGCCTGCCTGCGCGACCACCCCGGCGACGTGCCCGGGGCGCTGCGCCTGTACGACGCCAGGCGGCGTCCGGCGGCCGAGCGGATGGTCACCGCCTCGCGCTGGATGACGCGCCTGGCCGGAGCGGGCCGCCTGGCCGGGCCGCGCAACGCCCTGATGCGCCTGGGGAGGCGGTGAACCCGGTTCGCGAAGAATGCCAGGATGGGGCGCATGGGCGCGGGGGAACTGCACGGGAGAAAGCCCGAAGAGGACACGATCGCCGAGCTGCTGACGGCGGCCCGGGGCGGCGCCAGCTCGGCGCTGGTGCTGCGCGGCGAGGCGGGCATCGGCAAGACGGCGCTGCTCGACCACGCCGCCGCCACCGCGGGCGACCTGCGGGTGGTGCGCGGCACGGGGGTCGAGTTCGAGGCGGAGCTGCCGTTCTCGGGCCTGCAACTGCTGCTGCGCCCGGCGCTCGGATCACTCGGCGCGCTGCCCGGCCCGCAGCGCGCCGCCCTGGAGGGGGCGTTCGGGCTCGGGCCCGCGACGGGCTCCGAACCGATGCTGGTGGGGCTGGCCGCGCTCTCCCTGCTGGCCGAGCACGCGGGTGAGACGGGGCTGCTGTGCCTCGTCGACGACGCGCAGTGGCTCGACCGGGCGTCACGGGACGCGCTCCTGTTCGCCGCCCGGCGCCTGCACGCCGAGGGCATCGTCATGATCTTCGCGGCGCGGGACGGCGAAGGCTCCTTCCCCGCCCCCGGCCTGCCCGAGCTGCGCCTGTCCGGGCTGGCCCCGGAGGCCGCGGCGGCCCTGCTCGACCGGCATCCGCTCGCGCCCGCCGTCCGCTTCCGGCTGCTCGCCGAGGCGGGCGGCAACCCGCTGGCGCTGCTGGAGCTGCCGATCGCGCTGGCCGCCGAGGGCGGCAGCGCGTTCGCGCCGGGCGCGCTGCCCCTCACCGGCCGCCTGCAACTGGCCTTCCACGGCCAGGTCAGCCGGATGCCCGCGGCCTGCCAGAGCCTGCTCCTGGTGGCGGCGGCCGACGAGACCGGCGAGCTGGCCGTGATCCTGCGTGCCGCCGCCGAGCTGGGCGCCACGGTCGAGGACCTGTCCCCCGCCGAACGGGCCGGCCTGGTGGTGCGCGGCGACGCCGACGGCACCGTGATCCGCTTTCGCCATCCGCTGATCCGCGCCGCCGTCCACCAGCGCGCGCCGCTCGGCGAACGCCTCGCCGCGCACCGCGCGCTCGCCGCCGCGCTCGGCTCGCCCGAGCACGCCGACCGCCGCGCCTGGCACCTGGCGGCGGCCGCCACCGGCGCCGACGAGGAGGCCGCCGCCGCCCTCGAACGCACCGCCGCCCGCGCCCGCGAGCGCGGCGGCCACGAGGCGGCCGCCGCCGCGTACGAGCGGGCCGCCCGGCTGAGCGCCGACCCCTCCGCCAAGGCCCGCCGCGAGGCCCTGGCCGCGGAGGCGGCGCTGGAGGCCGGCGACATGGACCGCGCCCGCGCCTTCGGCGACCGCGCGACCGGGCCGGACAGGCCGCCGGCGGTCCGGGCGCGGATGGCGCAGGTGCGCGCGCTCGCCGACTTCTGGCAGGGCGCCTACCCGGCCGCCCACCGGCTGCTGCTCGACGGCGCCGGTCTCGTCCGCGACACCGACCCCGGCCAGGCCGCCACGCTGCTCGTCCAGGCCGTGCACACCGCCTGGTACCTGGGCGAACAGCAGCTCGCCGGCACGCTGGACCGGCTGGCCGCGCTGCCGCTGGACGACGCGGACCCGCTCGCGCCCGTGGGCCCGTACCTGGTCCATCTCGACCCGCTGGGCCGGCTCGACCGGGGCCGGGCCGGCGGGCCGCCGCCGCTGGCCGGCACGCTCGCCGCGATCCGGCGCCGGGGCGAGGTCCCCGGCCAGGTGCTGATGATCCTCTGCGGCGCGGCGCTCGTGCTGGGCCAGGACTCCGACGCCTACGAGCTGGCCACCGCCCTCGCCGCCGAGCAGCGGGACCGGGGCGGCGCCGGGCGGCTGCCCACGGTGCTGTTCTTCGTGGCCGAGGGCGAGGTGTTCACCGGGCGGCACCGCGACGCGCTCGCCACGGCCGCCGAGGCCCTCCGGCTCGCCCGCGACACCGGCCAGCAGCAGTGGGTCAGCCAGTTCAGCAGCGTGCTCGCCTACCTCGCCGCCGCCGAGGGCGACGAGGCGGCCTGCCGGAGCCACGCCGAGGCGGGGCTGGCCGGCGCCACAGCCGGGGCCGTCTCCCCCGGCGCGCCCTGGGCGCACTGGTCGCTCGGCCTGCTCGACCTGGGCCTCGGCCGCGCCGAGGCGGCGCTGGCCCGCTTCGAGCGCCTGACCCGCGAGCCGATGCGCCACCACATCTGCGCCACCCGCTCCACCCCCGACCTCGTGGAGTCCGCCGTACGGGTGGGCGCGCCCGAACGCGCCGCCGAGCCGCTGGCCCGCTTCGAACGGTGGGCCGAGACGGTCCGGCAGCCGTGGGCCGACGCGCTCGTCCTGCGCTGCCGCGCGCTGCTCGCCGACGACGACCGGGCCGAGGCGCTCTACACGGCGGCACTCGAACGCCACGACCAGGACGGCCGCGCGCTGGAGTACGCCAGGACCGCGCTGCTCCACGGCGAGTGGCTGCGCCGGGCCAAGAGGAAGGCCGAGGCGCGCGGCTCGCTGAGCGACGCCCTGGAGGTCTTCGACCGGCTCGGCATGCGGCCGTGGGCCGCCCGCGCCCGCGCCGAGCTGACCGCCACCGGCGCCCAGGCCGCCGAGCAGGCCGAAGGCGCGGCCTCCGCGCTCACCCCGCAGGAGCTGCAGATCGCCCGGCTGGCCGCGCGGGGCCTGTCGAACCGCGACATCGCCGCCCAGCTCTTCCTCAGCCACCGGACGGTCGGCTACCACCTGTACAAGGCCTACCCGAAGCTCGGCATCGTCTCCCGCGGCGAGCTGAAAGATCTGGACCTGTGAGATCGTGGACCTCATGGAGGTACAACCCGGGCAGGTGCTCCCCGTGGACGTCGAGACGGTCCCGCCGTACGAGCTGGCTCCCGGCGTGGTCGTGCGGACGCTCCCCGGCATGCCGGGCATCCGGACGTGGGTGATCGACCTCGCCCCGGGGGCCGAATGGCCTGACGTGGACGTCCACGAGACGTACGGCGAGGCGTACTTCGTCGTCAGCGGCGAGCTGATCGAGGGCGAGCGCACCCACGGCCCCGGCACGTACGTCGCCTTCGGGCCGCGCACCAGCCACCGGCCCCGCACCGAGACCGGCGTGCGCGCCTTCGGCTTCAACTACGACGAGCGCCCCGGCGCCTAGCGGCCCGCGCGTTCAGGCGATCAGGAGGCGCAGGCCGAGCTCGGCCGCGTCGAGGCCGAGGAGCTCCCGGTTGCGTTCGGCCCAGCGGCCGGAGGCGACGTCGTCGCGCAGGGCGCGCACCGTGCGCCGCTCGGCCTCCGGCCCGACCCTGGACCAGACCGACATCCCGCGACGGACCCGCTCGTCCAGGTACGCCTCCGGCCGCCGCCAGTAGGCCTCGAAGAAGCCGTCGG
This sequence comes from Nonomuraea sp. NPDC023979, assembly GCF_040639085.1. Taxonomy (NCBI): domain Bacteria; kingdom Bacillati; phylum Actinomycetota; class Actinomycetes; order Streptosporangiales; family Streptosporangiaceae; genus Nonomuraea; species Nonomuraea sp. NPDC023979. Next base: position 158,676 of record NZ_JBEZZG010000012.1, on the reverse strand, counting down.
CGCAGTCCCACGGGATCGGCACCGGCTCCGTGCGGGCGCCGATCGCGCCGGCCAGTTCGGTGATCGCCGGGCGGCCGGTCAGCAGGCCGGCGACCTCCGGCAGGTAGTCGCGCGTGAGCCAGAACCGCCGCAGCCATCCGCCCTCGCTGGTGTCGTGCGTGAACACGACCACGCGCCGGGCAACCCGCCGCATCTCGCGCAGCCCGGCGATCGGGTCCCGCCAGTGGTGGACGGAGGAGACGGTCATCGCGGCGTCGAAGGACCGGTCGCCGAACGGCAGGCTCTCCGCCGACCCGGCCAGGCACGGCGCCGCGTCGGGGGCGCGCTGCGACCGCATGAGCGCCGACGGCTCCACCGAGACGACCCGGCGGTCACGGGGCTCGTACGAGCCGGTGCCCGCCCCGACGTTGAGCACGGTCCTGGCGTCGCCGAGCGCTGCCAGGATGCGCTCGGCGACGCGGGGGTCGGTGCGCCGCGTCGCGGTGTAGGCGGCTCCGATGGTGTCGTACAACTGCGTGCCGGACATCAGCCCTGCCTCTCCCCGCTGGTCCCGCCATTGCACCACAGCGGGGGCGAACCGCGGAGCCCCCGGTTGACCTTGACACGGTGACAAGGGCTTCGCTGGGCGGCATGACCGCGATCTACAAGTCCGAGGCGGGCGGGCGCGAGCTCCGGGAGCGCTACCTGCGGGAGCTGGCGGCGTGGCCGGTGCCCGCCGAGCACGTACGGGTGCCGACGCGCGAGGGTGAGACGTTCGTGCTGGTGTCCGGCCCCCGGGACGCGCCGCCGCTGGTGCTGTTGCACGGCTCGGGCGCGAACGCGTCGATGTGGCGCGGGGACGTCGCCACCTGGTCCCGGCACTTCCGCACGTACGCCGTCGACCTCGTCGGCGAGCCGGGGCTGAGCGCGCCGTCACGTCCCGCGCTGGGCTCCGGAGCCGTGGCCGCCTGGCTGGACGACGTGCTGGACGGGCTCGGGCTCACCGGCGCCGCGTTCGCGGGCACGTCACTCGGCGGCTGGACGGCCCTGGACTACGCCGTCCGCCGTCCGGAGCGGGTGACGCGCCTGGCCCTGCTGTGCCCCGGCGGCGTGGGGCGGCAGAAGGTCGGCTGGGTCGTCAGGGCCGTGCTGTCGCGCACCCTGTCGCGGCGCGGCGGGGTGCGCGAGTCGGCGATGGCGGTCGCCGGGCTGGACGCGGAGCGGGACCGGGAGGCGCTCGACTCCGTCGTCCTGACGTTCACGCACTTCAACCCGCGCAGGGAGCGGCTGCCGGTGTTCCCCGACGAGGCGCTGCGCGGCCTCGCCATGCCGGTCCTCGTGATCGCCGGGGACCGTGACGCGATGTTCGACTCCCGGGGGACCGCCCGGCGGATCCGCCGGTGCGTCCCTCGGGCGAGCGTGAAGCTGCTTCCCGGCGCCGGTCACGCGATCTTCGGCCAGGCCGCGTCGATCACCGGGTTCCTGGCCGGGGATCGCCGGCCGGCGTAGACGGGACGGCCGTGGCGATGCAGTCGAGGACCCGCCTGAGCCCGTAGCGGAACTGCTCGTCGCGGCTCAGGTGCGGCTGGCGCGCCTCCGTCACGATCTTCGTGAAGATCGGGTACTGCCCGCTCTTCACGAGCTGGTCGATGTACGGGTAGCTGCGCGCCATCCACTCCGACTCGGTGAGCCCGCTGAGGCGGAACTCCCTGGCCGAGCTGATCTCCTCCCGGACGGTACCCTCGACGTAGCTGTTCAGCAGGCCCACGAGGCTGAGGTTCTCGTCGATGGGGACGAAGGGGTCGAGCACCCCCATCAGCCGTTCGATCAGGAGCAGCTGGTTGGGCCCGAAGCTGGGCAGCGACCGCTGCACGGCGGCGATCCACGGGTGGCGCAGCCACATGGCCCGCAGCTCGCCGGCGTAGCGGGTGAGGTCGGCCCGCCAGTCGCCGGAGGGCAGGCCGGTGACGTCGATCTCGCCCATCAGCCGGTCGGCCATGAGCTCGATCAGGTTGTCGCGGCTAGGGACGTAGCGGTAGAGGGACATCGCCCCGGCGCCGATCTCGGCGGCGATCCGCCGCATGGTGGCGGCCTCCAGCCCTTCGGCGTCGGCGATGCGGACGGCCGCCTCGGTGATCTGGGCGCGGCTGTAGGCCGGCTTCGGCCCCCGGGCGGGGCGCTCGGGCCGCATCCAGATGTTCACGTACTCGGTGTCCGCCACCGTCACACCTCCTTGTTGCGTACATAGTACCCAGTGGCTTAGCCTGGCCGACATAACCGCGTACAACGTACCCAGTGGAGGTGTCCGTGTCTGATCCCATCGTGGTCGCCGAAGGGCTGCGCAAGTCCTTCGGCGACACCCACGCCCTGCGGGGCCTGGACCTGAGCGTCCCGAGAGGAACGGTCTGCGGCCTGCTGGGGCCCAACGGCGCCGGGAAGACCACGGCGGTGCGCATCCTGGCGACCCTGTCCGCCCCCGACGCCGGGCACGCCCGCATCGCCGGCCACGACGTCGTCCGCGAGGCCGCCCAGGTGCGCGAGCGGATCGGGCTCGCGGGCCAGTACTCCGCCGTGGACGAGAAGCTCACGGGCCGGGGCAACCTGCGCATGTTCGGGCGGCTCTACCACCTGCCACGGCGCCAGGCGCACCGCCGGGCCGACGAGCTGCTGGAGCGCTTCGGCCTGACGGAGGCCGCAGACCGGCCGGTCGGCGGCTACTCCGGCGGCATGCGGCGCCGCCTCGACCTGATCACCTGCCTCATCCTCCGCCCCGACGTGCTCTTCCTGGACGAGCCGACCACCGGCCTGGACCCGCGCAGCCGCGGCGAGATCTGGGACAGCGTCCGCGAACTGGTGGCCGACGGCACCACGGTGCTGCTCACCACCCAGTACCTGGACGAGGCCGACCGGCTGGCCGACGACGTCGCCGTCATCGACCACGGAAAAGTGATCGCCACCGGCACCCCGGACGAGCTGAAGGCCACGATCGGGGACCGCCTCGACGTCGTCCTCGAAGACCCCGCCACGCGGCCCGCGGCGGCCGCCGTCCTGAACGCCCTGGCCGGCGCCGAGCCCGCGACGGCCGGCGCCGACCGGCTCAGCGTCGCCCTGCCCGCAACCGGCCTCCGGCTCGCCGACATCGTGCGCGACCTCGACCGCGCCGGGGTCGCCGTCGCCGACGTGAGCCTGCGCCGCCCCACCCTCGACGAGGTGTTCCTGCGTCTCACCGACCGCAAGGAGCCCGTCCGATGACCGCGATCCCCGTGCCGCTGGACCGCCTGCGCTGGACGCTCACCGACGGCCTCACCCTCGCCGGCCGCGAGCTGAGCCGGTTACGGCAGGAACCCGGGCAGATCGTCGCCGCGCTGCTCTTCCCGGTCGTCATGGTGGTGCTGTTCGGCTACGTCTTCGGCAGCGCCATCCAGGTGCCGGGCGGCGGCGACTACCGCGCGTACCTCATGCCGGGCCTGTTCGCGATGGTGACCTTCACCGCCGTGCAGGGGGTCATGGGGCGGATGGCCGCCGACGCCTCCCGGGGCGTGATGGACCGCTTCCGCTCCATGCCGATGGCCCGGTCGGCGGTGCCGTTCGGCCACAGCGGAGCCGACTCCCTGATCGGCGTGCCGCTGCTGGGCGTCATGGTGGTCACGGGCCTGCTGGTGGGCTGGCGGCCGCAGCAGGGACTGCTCCCCGCCGCCGAGGCGTTCGCGCTGATCGTGCTGCTGCGCTACGCGCTGGGCTGGGTGGGCGTCTACCTGGGCCTGGCGGTGAAGGACGAGCAGGTCGCCGAGGCGATGGTGCCGCTGGGGCTGCCGTTCACGATGCTGTCGAACGCGTTCGTCCCGACGGACGGCATGCCCGCCTGGCTGCGGTTCGTCGCCGAGTGGAACCCGGTGAGCGCGCTCACCGCCGCCATCCGGCGGCTGTCCGGCAGCCCGGGAGCCCTGCCCGGGGACGCGGCCTGGCCGCTCGCGCATCCGGTGGCCGCCGTCCTGCTCTGGTCGGCCGCGCTGCTGGTGATCTTCGTCCCGCTGTCGCTGCGCGCCTACGCGCGCAAAGGACGCTGAACGCCTCATGGAGGAGATCGTGGTCACCGAGAAGGACCGGGACGCGCGGCGAGCTCCGGGCGACGCTGGCCACGCTCCCGGAGGAGGACCCGGGCACCACGGCCGAGATCGCCGCGGCCGCCGGATCCGCCACGCCCGCCGCTGACGCCCCCGGTCAGGCGCCGGGCTTGACGAACTCCTCGATCAGCACCGGATACTGCTCCCCGCCGCGTCCGGCGGCGATCGCGCGGTCGGCCAGCGCCTTGATGAGCTTGGGCAGCTCGGCGTTGATGCCGACCGCCTCGCTCTCCTCGACCAGGTGCGCCATCGCCCGCACGTCGGTCTCCAGGGCCGACACGTCGGCCGGGTAGGAGCCCGCGTCGACCTGCTCGGCATATCCGGGCAGCCAGCCGGCCACCTCCTCGGCGATCATCCGCGTGAACGGCGTGAACGTCGCGGCGTCCACGCCGGCCGTCCTGAGCAGCGCCACGCCCTGGAGCCAGCCGTTCAGCACGCTCCACATCATGGCCAGCCCGGCCACGTCGTACAGCGAGGCCAGCCCGTGGTCCTCGCCCAGGTAGGTGAGGGTGCCGAGCGCTTCGAGGACCGGCCGGTGCGTCTCGAAGTCCTGGTGCGGCCCGCTGTGCAGGATCACCGCCCCGGCGGTCCCGATGGACGGCGGGATGGCCATGACGGCGCCGTCGAGGTAGCGGGCGCCGCGCTCCCCGGCCCACCGGGCGGTCTCCCTGGCCTGGGCCGAGTCGCCCGACGTCAGGTTGACCAGCGTGGCGCCGTCCAGGTCGGCCGTGGCCAGCAGCTCGCGCACGGCCTGGTAGTCGGTGAGACAGATGATCGTCAGCGGGCTCGCCTTGATCGCGTCGGCGGCAGTGGGGGCCAGTCGCGCCCCCTCGGCGACCAGCTCGCCGGCCTTGGCCGCCGTGCGGTTCCACACGGTGGTGGGGTGCCCGGCCCTGAGGAACGCCCCGGCCAGCGCCCGGCCCATCAGCCCGAGCCCGAGAACGGTAACGGAAGAGGTGGTTTCGTTGTTCATGCCAGCATCGTCAACGTTGATACCGGTATGAAGGTCAAGTGAGGGTGCGATGCGGATCGGGGAACTGAGTCGCCGGACGGGCGTCAACGCCCACCAGCTGCGCTACTACGAGGCCCAGGGCCTGCTGGAGGCCGAGCGCGGGTCCAACGGCTACCGCGAGTACGACGAGGACGCCGTGCTGCGGGTGAAACAGATCCGCCACCTGCTCGGGGCCGGGCTGTCGTCGGAGGACATCGCCTACCTGCTGCCGTGCGCGGCCGGCGAGGAGCCTGAGCTGCTGGGCTGTCCCGAGCTGCTGGACGCCATGCGGGCGCGGATGCGGCGGCTGGAGGACCAGATGGACCGCCTCGCCCAGTCGCGCGACGCCCTGGCCCGCTACATCGTCGCGGCCGAGCGCACGAGCGCCGACAGCTACCCGCCCTTCCACGGCGCGGGCCTGGCCGTCACGGGAGTCGGATGAGACGCCGCTCGACGGCGGCGGTGACGGCGGCCGTGCGCGTGTCGACGCCGAGCTTGCCGTAGATGTGCACCAGGTGGGTCTTGACCGTCGCCTCGGTGATGAACAGCCGCCTGGCGATCTCCCGGTTGCCCGCCCCGCTGGCCAGCAGCTCCAGGATCTCCACCTCACGGCCGCTGAGCGCGGGCGCGGGCTCGCGCATCCGCCGCAGCATCCGCGTCGCCACCTTGGCCGACAGCACCGTCTCGCCGCGCGCCGCGGCCCGGATGCCCTGGAACAGCTCCTCCGGCGGGCAGGCCTTGAGCAGGTAGCCGGTGGCCCCGGCGTCGACGGCCCGCATGAGGTCGGCGTCGGTCTCGTACGTGGTCAGGACCAGGACCTGCGGCGGCGGGGACAGCTCGCGGACCCGCCGGGTGACCTCGACGCCGTCGATGCCGTCGCCGAGCTGCAGGTCCATGAGCACGACGTCCGGCCGCGCGGCGGCGATGCCGCGCAGCGCCTCGGCCCCGCCCTCGGCCTCGCCGACGATCTCCATGTCGTCCTCGCCGGACAGCAACGCCACCAGCCCCGCCCGCACCACGGGATGGTCGTCCACCAGGAACAGCCTCATCGCTCCCCGATCCTGCCGGGCACCCGGGCGGCGACCGCCGTCCCCTCGCCGGGCGCGCTCTCGACGGTCAGCACGCCGCCCACCTCCGCCAGCCGGTCGCGCATCGCCCGCAGCCCGAAGCCCCGGCCGGGGGCCGGGACCGGCTCGGCGAACCCGGTCCCGTCGTCGAAGACGTCCAGCGTCACCTCGCCGTCGAGGTAGGACAGGGTCACGGTGGCGGTGCGGGCGCCGGAGTGGTCGCGGACGTTGGCGAGCGCGCCCTGGGCGACCCGCAGCAGCGCCGCCTGCACGTCGGGCTCCAGCGGGTACGGCTCGCCCTCCAGCCGGAAGCGGACCCGGGCCGCGCCCGCCTCGCTCTCGCCGAGGTGGGCCAGCGCCTCGGGCAGCGTCACGTCGACCAGGCCCGGCGGCTGGAGGTCGCGGACGAACCGGCGGGCCTCGTCGAGGTTCTGCTCGGCCGCCGCGGCGGCCCGCCGGACGTGGGCGCGGGCCCGGTCGGGGTCGGCCGTCCACATCCGGTCGGCCGCCTGCAGCAGCAGGCCCATGCTGGTCAGCCCCTGGGCGAGCGTGTCGTGGATCTCCCTGGCCAGGCGCTCTCGCTCCTCCAGGACACCGGTGCGGTGCCGCGAGTCGGCCAGCGTGCCGCGCGTGCGGATCAGGTCGTCGATGAGGAGTTGCCGGGCGGCGCTCTCCCGCTGGAGCTCCCAGAAGATCACCGCGGTCATGGTGGCGATGCCGATCGGCGCGAGGATGAGGCTGGGGTCGATCTCCCGGGCGATCTTGAGCTGGGCCGCGATGACGATCAGCGTGAGCGTCGCGGCGGCCACGGCGAACCCCCGCGCGCTCAGCAGCCGCAGGCACACGAACAGCAGCGGGACCGCGCACCAGCTGAACGACGGCGCGAGCACCACCAGCGCCAGCCAGATCACGGCCACGCAGCCGAGCCACACCAGCCGGCCGTGCCCGAGCCGGCCCCAGAACACGATCCCCACCGCGTACGCCACCGCGAGGACGCCGCAGACGACCAGGGCGGCGACGGTCTGCGCGACCAGCCCGTGCCGCGACACCAGCCGCAGCGCGGAGGCCACGAGCAGCAGGTAGAACCCCACGTGCATGGCCCAGTTGAGCCACGTGCGCTCCCTCATCACCCCTCCCCGTCCGCTCATCTTCCGACGTTATCCCCTGTGGTCGGAGGGCGGATCAACCGATCGGTTGACCGGCGGCCCGGCCGATCGGCGCGCGGGGATCGTCCGTCCTCGCGATGGCGGCGGGCCCGCCCGGCGGCAGGCTGGGACCGCAAGCTTCACCCGCTGACCTTGGGAGACCTGATGACCGGATCGTTCCGTACCCGCCTGATCGCCGGCGCCGTCACGGGGCTCGCGCTCCTGACCGCCGCCCCCTCCCCCGTCCAGGCCGCCGCGCCCGCCCCCGCCGTCGTCCAGACGGGTACGCTGTCGGCCGGCGCCGCGCTCAAGGTCGCCGACGCCGCGCTGAAGGAGGCCGCCAAGCTGAAGCAGCGCGTCACGGTGGTGATCGTGGACCGGTCCGGCGCGACCCGGCTGGTGCTCAAGGGCGACGGCGCGGGCCCGCAGACCGAGGAGTCGGCCCGGCGCAAGGCGTTCACCGCCGTGTCCTTCGGCCGGGCGACCAGCGAGCTCGCCAAGGGCCTGACCGGCTCCGGCCCGAACATCGCCGACATCCCGGGCACCCTGTTCCTGGGCGGCGGCGTCCCCCTGGCCTCCGGCGGCGCCCCCGTCGCGGGCATCGGCGTCGGCGGCGCCCCCAGCGGCGAGATCGACGAGGCCATCGCCCTCGCCGGCGCCAAGGCGGTCGCCGGGCAGCTCGGCTGAACCGCCCTCCGACGTGCAGGATGATGGGATGAGGCGCCGGACGATTCTGGCCTGCGGGATCGGGCTGCTGCTCGCGGCCTGCGGTTCCCGGACGCGAGACGGTGTGAAAGGAGACAACGTGCTCAACGAGGAACTACGGGCCGCCGCCGCGCGCGGTGACGCCGCAGCGGTGCGCGACGCGCTGGCGTCCGGAGCCGACGTCGAGTCCCGTGACGGGCAGCGCCGCACCGCGCTGCTGCTGGCCGCCGCGGCCGACCACGTCGAGGCCGCCAAGGTGCTCGTCGCCGCCGGGGCCGACCCCGACGCGCAGGACGCCAGGCAGGACACCCCGTGGCTGGTCACCGGCGTGACCGGGAGCGTCGAGATGCTGCGGGCGCTCCTCCCGGCCGGCCCCGACCTGACGATCCGCAACCGCTACGGCGGCGTCTCCCTCATCCCCGCCTGCGAGCGCGGCCACGTCGACTACGTGCGCGAGGTGCTCAAGACCGGCATCGACGTCGACCACGTCAACGACCTCGGCTGGACCGGGCTCCTGGAGGCCGTCATCCTGGGCGACGGCGGCCCCGCCCACCAGGAGATCGTCCGCCTGCTCATCGCGGCCGGCGCCGACGTCGACCTGGCCGACCGCGACGGCGTCACCCCGCTCGCCCACGCCGTCGCCAAGCAGCAGACCGAGGTGGCCGCCCTGCTGCGCGAGGCCGGGGCGCACTGACGCCGCCCGGGCCCGCACCGGCTCAGGTCACGGGCAGGGCGGTGGCCAGCAGGATGACGCCGATCGACCCGATCAGCGACGAGATCGCCAGCGCCCGGGCCAGGGCGCGGCGGCCGGCGCCGCTGGCCCAGCCGTGCAGCGCGGCGGCCACCATGACCGCGCAGAAGAGCAGCAGCTTGGCCGCCAGGATCCGCCCGTAGCCGGGCTCGGCCAGCGAGTCCCAGGTGACGCCCTTGTGCCAGGCGATCGCCACACCCGTGGCGAGCTGCACGGGCAGGAACACCGCGGCGGTGATCACCCCGAACCGGCGGCCGACCGCGGTCAGCATCTGGGCCCGCAGCCGGTCGTCGAGCTGCCGCCGGGCCAGCGGCAGCACCACCAGCGAGACCGTGAGCTGCCCGCCGACCCACAGCGCCGCCGCCAGCACGTGCAGGAACCGCACCACCGCCCACCACGTCATCGGGCGCCCACCCGGAACAGGCCGTGCGCGCCCGCCTCGGCGTGCCGCATCGTGTGGTCGACCACCGGATACGTGCCCGGCTCGGGGAAGACCAGCTCGGCGAAGCCGCCCTGGGCGGGGGCCAGGTCCAGCACCTGGGCGCCGCCCGGATCGTCCGTGCGCACCTGATACGCCCCTTCCTTGTAGACCGTGTCGAACGGCGCCCCGACCACGTGCAGGGCCGTGCCCGAGCTGGGACCGGCGGCCACAACCCAGATCCGCACCCGCTCGCCGGCCCTGGCGGTCAGCGGCGCGTGGTCGTAGCCGGCGGCGGTGCCGTTGAACATCCAGCCGTCCGGCCGGCCCTCGCGGATCTTGGCCACCTGCGCGTCGCCGCCCGGCTCGCCGAGGTGGAGCTCGCTCTGTACCAGAAGGTACTCCCGGTCCACGGTGGGCAGGCCGGGAGGGTCGATGATCACCGCGCCGAACATGCCGTTGGCGATGTGCTGGCTCATCGGCATGGTGGAGCAGTGGTAGAGCCAGGCCCCGGCGAACCCGGCCCGGAAGCGGTACGTGAGCCGCTCCCCCGGCTCGATGGTGCGCATGACGCCGTCGGGCGCGTTGGCCCCGGCGTGGAAGTCGATGCCGTGGCCGGTGGTGCCGCCGTTGACGAACGTGACGGTGAAGACGTCGCCGACCTTGCCGCGCAGCACCGGGCCGGGCACGGTGCCGTCGAACGTCCACACCCGCTGCCGCACGCCGGGCGCGACCTCCCACACGACGGTGTCGTCCACGCGGATCTCGACGGCGTGCTCGGTGCCGCCCGGCGCGGGGTCGAGCGCCGCGTCGTACGGGCTCCAGCCCGGCGACATGGGGGCGGCCAGGTCGAGGCCGCCCGCCGTGGCGTGCCCGCCGTGCCCGGTGGCGGCCCCGGCGTCGGACCGGGCGTCGGCCTGGACGTCGGACCGGGCCTCGGACCGGGCCTCGGACCGGGCGTCCGAGGGGACGATGCGCATGGTCATGCCGGCGGCGCGGTGCCCGGCGACCGTGCACCAGCCGTCCACCGGCGCGGCGAGCGGGGCCAGCGTCAGCGTGGCGCGTTCCCCCGCTCCCAGCAGCGGGGTGCGCTCGCCGGTGGCCAGCCGCAGGTCGTGCCGCTGGGCGTCGGCGTTGGTGACGCGCAGGGTCAGCACGGTGCCTGCGGGGGCCTCGATCACGGCGGGCCGGACCTTCATGCCGGACAGCGTCACCTCCACGGTGCGGGCCCCGGTGGCGGTGACGGTCACCGGCGGGCCGCCCGTGCCGGTCATCGACACGACGACCGCGCCCGCCGTCAGCAGGCATCCGGCCGCCACCCCGGCCACCGCGGGCCACGCGGACGCGCGCCCGGCCCGCGTCCCGTCCGCGTCCGCCCCGGTGCGGGACCGGACCAGCGCGAGCACGGCCAGCAGCACGAACGCGGCGACGGCGGCCAGCACCAGCGTCCAGCCCAGCAGCCGCAGCGGCTCGGGCACCGGGAGCGCGAGCAGCGGCACGCCCAGGTTGAGCGCCGCCAGCCGCGCCTTCCAGCCGCGCTCCAGCAGGGCGGCGTTCTCCTTGAACCGGACCGGGCCGCCGCCGAGCACGGCGGGCAGCAGGTGCAGCAGCGAGCCGAGCAGCACCTGGGCGACGAACCCGGCGAGCACCAGCGGCAGCAGCGGCTCCAGCGCGGCGGCCACCTGCCCGGCCGGCCGGGTGGCCACGACGACCAGGTTCGCCGCCAGCGCCACCTCGAACCACACCACACCGGCCCCCAGCGTCCAGGCCGCCCCGGTGTGCGGGCGCCGGGCGCGTACCGCCGGGACGAGCGGGGCCAGCGCCGTCAGCGCCCCGGCCGCGTACAGGACCAGTCCCGCGGCGGCCGCCCACCGCCAGCCCGCCGCGAGCGCGCCGACGGCGGCGGCCAGACCCGGCGCGGCCAGCCACAGCCCGATCCGGGAGGCGCGGCGGGTGCCGTCCGGCATGCGGGTGCGCAGCACGGTCGGCCACAGCGTGAACAGCGTGCCCAGCACGGTCAGGCCCACCCAGCCGAGCACGTTCGCCTCGGCGTGCGCCGCCTGCAGCCGCTCGTGCGTCACACCGCCGCCGGGCTGGGCGGCCAGCAGCCCGCCCAGCGCGCCGCCGGCCGCCAGCGCCACGGCCGCGCTCACGTACCAGCCGATGACGTGCCCGAACCTGCCAGGCAGCGCCCGGCGCAGCAGCGTGACCAGCACGTACGCGTGCCACAGCACGACCGTCACCACCACGGCCGCCCCGGCGACGGCGGGCTGCCACGGGCCGGCGGCGACCCCGTACAGGATCGCCGCCGTCGCGGCGTTGAGCAGGGCCAGCCGCGCCAGGCTGCCGTGCCGGGCGGGCGCGCGGGCGCGCAGCAGCGCGACGGCGAAGTGCTCGCTCCAGATGAGGATCGCGGTCGAGACCGCGCCGAGCAGGAACACGTGGACGAGCAGCCAGCGCGGCGCGGGCAGCGCGTCGCCCGCGAGCGCCGTGGCGAGGGTCAGTCCGAGCCAGCCGACGACGATGGCGTTCGCCCGCAGGTGCCACGACGCGCGCGGACGCGCAGGGCCCGGCCGGAGGCGCACCCCGACGGGGATCTCCTGCCTGGTCACCGGGTCACCTCGCGCAGGATGCGGTCCACGACGTCGGCGGCCGAGTGGTCCTCGGGGAGCCCGGTGAGGAAGCCGGTGTCCTGGCCGAGCGTGAGCAGGGCGGGCTCGCGGTAGCCGTCGGCCCGGTGCTGGCCGAGGCCGACGGCGGCGAGCAGCGCGTTGCACAGGCACCGGCGGCCGTCGGCCTCCTCGGCGGGCCTGCCCTTGCGCACGTAGGCGTCGACCGGTTCGGCCGCGCAGCGGTAGCCGATCCCGCCGCCCGGTCGCACGTACGGGGTGCGCAGGTAGCCCAGGTCGCACAGGCGGGGCCGGTCGGCGTACACGGTGGCGTCCGACAGCGTGCCCGGCACGTCGGCGATCTTGAACGGGAAGCCGGTCGGCGAGGCGCGCGGGTCGTTGCGGACCTCCAGCGTGCCGTCGGCGGCCTGCCGCAGCAGCCGCCGCCGCAGCCCGGGGTCGAGGCCGGACTCGCGGCACAGCGCGAACGCGGAGCCGACCTGGATGCCGGCGGCCCCGGCCGCCCGCGCCCGCGCCAGGCCGCCGGGCGTGCCGTAGCCTCCGGCCAGCCAGAACGGCAGCCCGAGCGCCGCCATCTTGGCGGGGTCGGCCTCGTCGCGCGGCCCGTAGACGGGCTGGCCGTCGGCGTCGAGCCGCATCCGGCCGCGCGGCGGCGCGCTGTGGCCGCCGGCGACGGGCGTCTCCAGGACGAATCCGTCCGGCCGGGTGGCCGGGGTGCGCGCCAGGTAGAGGGCCAGGACGTGCGAGGACACGATGGCCAGCAGCCGGGGCCGGGCGAGCGGCCGGGTGAGGCCGAGGAGCGCGCCCGGGTCCAGCTCGGCGTGGTGACCGGTGCCGTCGCCGCCCGCCACGGTGACGGTGACGCGGGCGGGCCGGTGCGCGGCCAGGTCGTCGAGCAGCCTCGGGATCTCCGCCGGGATGCCGGCGCCCACGAGCACGTAGTCGACGCCGGCCAGCATCGCCCCGTAGACGGCGGCGGGCGTGGCCATCTGGATCTTCTCCAGGTAGTTGATCCCGACCGGGCCGTCATGGCCCTCCTTGGCGAGGAACACCTCGGCGAAGTTCGCGACCACGGCCAGCTCGTCGCGGGCGCGGCTGGGCCGCAGCCCGAGCCGGGGCACCGGCCGGTACGGCAGCCCGGGATCGGCCCCGCCGGGCACGAAGTAGCGGGCGAGCACCCGCTCGGCGACCTCGGGCGCCGGGAAGCGGGCCAGCGCCCGGCGCAGGTGCCCGCCGGGGTCGCCGCGCTGCAGCCGCCGCGCCAGGGTGGCGTCCAGCGCGGTGCCGGACACGACGCCGAGCTGCCCGGTGGCGGCCACGGCGCGGGCCAGCCGCCACCCGGACACCCCCACGCCCATGCCGCCCTGGATCAGGAGCGGGACCGCCGGGGCGGCGGCGCCGACGAGCGCGCCCGTGCCGCCGGGGGTGGCGAACCGGCGGCCGGTCACCGGGTGCTCCCGGGGCGCGCGGTGCGGCGGCGGTAGACGACGTAGGGCCGCCACAGGTAGGCGACCGGCGCCGACCACACGTGGACGAGCCGGGTGAACGGCCACATCGCCAGGAACACCCACGCCGACAGCGCGTGCAGCTGGAAGATCAGCGGCACGCCCGTCATCAGCGACGGGTCGGGGCGCAGGGTCAGCACGCCGCGGAACCAGACGGCGATCGTCGCCCGGTAGTCGTAGCCGCCGCCGATCAGGTTCTCGCCCACGGTCCCGGCCATGCCGAGCAGGATCACCACCGCCATGACGGCGAACAGCGCCTTGTCCGTGCGGGTGGTGGTGCGGCGGACGCGCGGGCTGGTGAGGCGGCGGGCCAGCAGCAGCGCCAGCCCGGCCACCACCATCACCCCGGCGACGGTCCCGGCGGTCACCGACACCAGGTGGTAGGCGTGCTCGGACACGCCGACGGCCTCGGTCCAGCTCTTGGGCACCAGCAGGCCCAGGGCGTGCCCGCCGATCGCGGCGAGCACGCCGAGGTGGAACAGCGGCGAGCCGAGCCGCAGCAGCCGGCTCTCCAGCACCTGGGTGGTGCGGGTGGTCCAGCCGAACTGGTCGACGCGCCAGCGCCACACGTGCCCGACGACGAAGACCGTCAGGGCGATGTACGGGACGACGACCCACAGGGCGACGCTCATGGCCGCGCCTCCATTTCGTTCACGGCCGGCCCGAACGGCGCGAGCCCGACCTCCTCGGCGGGCGGCCCGGCGAGCGCGAGGTCGGCGACGGCGGCCTGCTCGGCCGCCGACAGTCCGGGCAGCTCCGCGCAGAGCGCGTCGAGGACGAGCGCGTACGGGGAGCCGCTGTCGTGCAGGGCGGTGCGGATGAGCTCCAGGCCCTTGCGGTGCTGGCGCAGCGGCGCCTCGCCGGCGGCGGGCCCGGCCAGGGCGGCGAACTCGCACACCACGGGCAGGAAGTCGGGCAGCTCGCCGTCGGGCGGGGTGAGCCCGGCCACCCGGTAGCGCTGCTTCAGCGTGAGCAGGGCCATGCCGCGGCGGCGGGTGTCGCCGTGCAGGTAGTAGGTGAGGTAGAGGCTGGAGCGGCGGCGCAGGTCGAACGTCTCGACGTAGGCGCGGGCCAGCGGCATCGGCTCGGCGTCGGCGAACCAGCGCAGGAACCGCTCCAGCGCGTCGCGGGCGGGCGAGGCGGGCAGCGTCGCGGCGGCGCGGCCGAGCCCGGGGCGGGCGGCGAGCAGCCCGGCGTCGGGATACTGCAGCAGCAGGGAGACCAGCCGGAACAGGGTCGCCCGCCCGGGCGCGTCCTCGGCGCGCGGGGTGCGTCTGGTCAGGAGCTTCACGGCGTGCCTCCCTTGCCCACGAAGAGCTTCAGGCCCGTCCGGCCGTCGGTGCGGCGGCCGGTGAGCGCGGCGGGGTGGAACTCGCTCATGCCGGGCCCGCCGTCGCCGTCCAGGCTGCATCCGCCGGCCTGGGCGGACAGCGCGGCGGCGTCCTCGCGGTGCGCGGCGGGCACGACGTAGCGCTCCTCGTACTTGGCGATGGCCAGCAGCCGGTACATCTCCTCCAGGTCGGCCGCCGGCATGCCGACGGACTCCAGCAGGTCGCCGGAGACGGCGCCGTCGAGGGTCCGGGCCCGCATGTGGGCGCGCATCGCCGACAGCTTCATCAGCACCCCGGCCACCACCTCGGTGTCGCCGGCGGAGAACAGGCTCGCCAGGTAGTCCAGCGGGATGCGCAGGTCGGTGATGGCGTGGAAGACGTTGTCGGGGTCGTCGGCGTCGGCGCCCGCCCCGGTGACCGCGTCGAGCACCGGCGACAGCGGCGGGATGTACCAGACCATGGGCAGCGTCCGGTACTCCGGGTGCAGCGGCAGCGCCACCCGGTAGCGCATGGCCAGCCGGTAGATCGGCGACCGCCGCGCCGCCTCGATCCAGTCGTCGCTGATGCCGGAGGCGCGGGCGGCCTCGGCCACGGCGGGGTCGTCCGGGTCCAGGAACACCTTCCGCTGCGCCTCCAGCAGGTCGCGCGGGTCGGCGACCCGGGCCGCGTCCAGGACCGCGTCGGCGTCGTACAGGATGAGGCCGATGTAGCGAAGCCGGCCCACGCACGTCTCGGCGCACACGGTCGGCTGCCCGGCCTCGATCCTCGGGAAGCAGAACGTGCACTTCTCGGCCTTGCCGGTCCGGTGGTTGACGTACACCTTCTTGTACGGGCACGACGAGACGCACATGCGCCAGCCTCGGCAGCGGTCCTGGTCGACCAGGACGATGCCGTCCTCCTCGCGCTTGTACATGGCGCCCGACGGGCAGGCGGCGACGCAGGCCGGGTTGAGGCAGTGCTCGCAGATGCGCGGCAGGTGAAACATGAACGTCCGGTCGAACTCCAGGCGCACCTTCTCCGCCATCGCGGCCAGGTTGGGGTCGCCGTGGGCGTGCTCGGGGGCGCCGCCGAGGTCGTCCTCCCAGTTCGCGCCCCAGGTGATGGCCATGTCGTCGCCGGTGATGGCCGACTTGGGGCGGATGACCGGGGTGTGCGGGCCGGCGGGCGCGTTGATCAGCGTGTCGTAGTCGTAGGTCGCCGGCTCGTAGTAGTCGTCGAGCTGCGGCAGGTCGGGGTTGGCAAACAGGTTGAGCAGCCGCCTGGCCCGGCCGCCGGCCCGGAGCTTGAGCCGGCCGCGCCGGTCGAGCTGCCAGCCGCCGCGCCAGCGTTCCTGGTCCTCGTAGCGCTTGGGGTAGCCGACGCCGGGCTTGGTCTCGACGTTGTTGAACCACACGTACTCGACGCCGTCCCGGTTGGTCCAGGTCTGCTTGCAGGTGACCGAGCAGGTGTGGCAGCCGATGCACTTGTCCAGGTTCATCACCATGGCGACCTGGGCGAGCACGCGCATCAGTACGT
The DNA here is from genome assembly GCF_040639085.1 of Nonomuraea sp. NPDC023979. Lineage (NCBI taxonomy): Bacteria > Bacillati > Actinomycetota > Actinomycetes > Streptosporangiales > Streptosporangiaceae > Nonomuraea > Nonomuraea sp. NPDC023979. Next base: position 142,515 of record NZ_JBEZZG010000012.1, on the reverse strand, counting down.
CACCTTCTGGCCGCGCCGGCGGATCACCGTGATCTCGTCACGCTGGTTGCCGGTCGGGCCGTAGTAGTTGAAGCCGTAGGTGAACTGGGCGTAGCCGCCGATGAGGTGGCTGGGCTTGAGCAGCAGGCGGGTGAGCGAGTTGTGCACGCCGCCGCGCCTGCCGGACTTCTCCGTCAGCGGCACGTTCACGTTGCGGTCCTTGGCGTGGTACATGTACACGGTCCCAGCCGGCATCCGGTGCGAGACGACCGCGCGGGCGACCACGACGCCGTTGCGGTTGTACGCCTCGATCCAGTCGTTGTCGGCGACCCCGATCTTCGCCGCGTCGGCGTCGCTCATCCAGATCGTCGGCCCGCCGCGTGACAGCGCCAGCATGTAGGCGTTGTCCTGGTACTCGGAGTGGATCGACCACTTGGAGTGCGGGGTCAGATAGCGGACCGTGACCTCGGCCGCGTCCCCGTCGCCCTGCTCGCCGAAGTGGCGGCGCATGTTGAGCGGCGGCCGGTAGGCGGGAAGCTGCTCGCCCAGCTCGGCGATCCACTCGTGGTCGAGGAAGAAGTGCTGGCGGCCGGTCAGCGTGTGCCACGGTTTGTCGCGTTCGACGTTGATGACGAAGGCGGAGTAGCGGCGCCCGCCGGTCTCCGAGCCCGACCACTCGGGTGAGGTGATGACGGGCTGCGGCCGGGTCCGGGTGTCGGCGAACGTGATCCGCTTGCCCTCGTGCTCGGCGGCCAGGTCGGCCAGCCGGGTGCCGGTGCGCCGTTCCAGCGTCTCGAAGCCCTGCGTGGCCAGCCTGCCGTTGGTGGTGCCGGACAGCGCCAGGATCGCCTCGCACATCCGGTCGGCGCTCTCCAGGGAGATCCGGCCGCCGGGGGTGAGGCCGTTCTTGGCGCGCAGGTGGTCGAGCTCGGGGCCGACCTCGTACGTGACGGCCTTGGTCGTCAGGCCCAGCTCCTCGAAGAGCGGGCCGACGGCGCGCATCCGCTCGCCGACGGCGGCGTAGTCGCGCTCGATCGTCACGATCTTCGGCATGGTCCGGCCGGGGACGGGCTCGCACTCGCCGTGCTTCCAGTCGAGGACCCGGCCGCCGGGCTGGGCCAGCTCGTCCGGGGTGTCGTGGGCGAGCGGCACGGCCAGCACGTCGGTGCGCCGCCCGAGGTGGGCGGCGGCCAGCTCGGAGAAGCGGTCGGCCAGCGTGAGGAAGGCGTCGTAGTCGCTGCGGGCCTGCCACGGCGGCGCGATGGCCGGGTTGAACGCGTGCACGAACGGGTGCATGTCGGTTGAGGACAGGTCGTGCTTCTCGTACCAGGTCGCGGCGGGCAGCACCACGTCGGCGAACAGCGCCGTGGACGTCATCCGGAAGTCGATCGTGGTCAGCAGGTCGAGCTTGCCCTCGGCGGCCTCCTCGCGCCAGGTCACCTCGGCGGGCCGCAGCCCCTCCTCGTTGCGGGTCTCGGCGTCGGCGCCGAGCAGGTGGCGCAGGAAGTACTCGTTGCCCTTGCCCGAGGAGCCGAGCAGGTTGGCCCGCCACACGGTCAGCACGCGCGGGAAGTTGGCCGGGTCGCCGGGGTCCTCGGCGGCGAAGCGCAGCCGCCCGGACTTCAGCTCGGCCACGACGTGCTCGGCCGCCGGGACGCCCTTGGCGGCGGCCTCGTCGGCGAGGGTGAGCGGGTTGCGGTCGAACGTCGGGTGCGAGGGCAGCCAGCCGAGCCGCGCGGCCTGGGCGTTGCAGTCGGCGAACGACCTGCCCGCGAACCTGCCGGGGCCGAGCGGGCTGGCGAGCTCGTCCGCGCCGATCCGCTCGTAGCGCCACTGGTCGGTGGCCAGGTACCAGAACGCGGTGCCGGCCATGTGCCGGGTCGGCCGCTGCCAGTCGAAGGCGAACGCCAGGTGCTGGAAGCCGGTCACCGGCCGGACCTTCTCCTGGCCGACGTAGTGCGCCCAGCCGCCGCCGTTGACGCCCTGGCAGCCGGTCAGCAGCACCAGCGTGAGGAAGGAGCGGTAGATCTGGTCGGAGTGGAACCAGTGGTTGGTGCCCGCCCCCATTGCGATCATCGACCGGCCGCGGGTGCGCTCGGCGTTGCGGGCGAACTCCCGCGCGATCCGGGTGATCGTCGCCGCGGGCACGGAGGTGATCTCCTCCGCCCAGGCGGGCGTGTACGGCTGGGCGGCGTCGTCGTACGACGCCGGCCACTCGCCCGGCAGGTCGCGGGCCACCCCGTACTGGGCCATGAGCAGGTCGAACACGGTGGTGACGAGCCTGCCGCCGACCTCGGTGGCCGGGACGCCGCGCCGCATCGCGGCGCCGCCCTCGGTGTCGCCGGTGTCGAAGCGCGGCAGGTCGACGGCGACCGCGTCCGGCGCGCCGAGCAGCGTCAGCTTCGGCGTGACGCCGTCCAGGCCGAGGTTCCAGCGGCCCTCGCCCTCCTGCCCCCAGCGGAAGCCGAGCGAGCCGTTCGGCACGACCGGGCGGCCGGTCGGCTCGTCCAGCAGGACGGTCTTGAACCGCGCGTTCTCGCTCTCCTCGCCGAGGTCGGCGGCGGTCAGGAACCCCCCGGGCACGTACGCGTCCCCGCGCGGCTCCAGCGTCACCAGGAACGGCAGATCGGTGTATTTCCTGACGTAGTCGGTGAAGTACGGGACCGTGCGGTCGCGGAAGAACTCCGTCAGCGTCACGTGCCCCATCGCCATGGCCAGCGCCCCGTCCGTGCCCGGGTGCGGGGCCAGCCAGTCGTCGGCGAACTTGACGTTGTCGGCGTAGTCGGGGCTGACCGCGACGACCTTGGTGCCCTGATAACGCGCCTCGGTCATGAAGTGGGCGTCGGGCGTGCGGGTGACCGGGATGTTGGAGCCCCACATGATCAGGTAGCGGGAGTTCCACCAGTCCGCCGCCTCCGGCACGTCCGTCTGGTCGCCCCACACCTGCGGGGAGGCGATCGGCAGGTCGGCGTACCAGTCGTAGAAGGACAGCAGCGTGCCGCCGATCATCGACAGGAACCGGGTGCCCGCGGCGAACGAGGCCATCGACATCGCCGGGATCGGGGAGAACCCCACCACCCGGTCCGGCCCGTACTCCTTGATCGTGTGGACGTGCGCGGCGGCCATCAGCTCGACGGCCTCGTCCCAGCTCGCCCGGACCATGCCGCCCTTGCCGCGCGCCCGCTTGTAGGCCCGCGCCCGCTCCGGGTCGCCGGTCAGCTCCGCCCACGCCAGCACCGGGTCACCCAGCCGGGCACGGGCCTCGCGCCACATCTCCAGCAGCACCCCGCGCACGTACGGGTAGCGCACCCGCGACGGCGAGTAGGTGTACCAGGAGAAGGACGCGCCACGGGGGCAGCCGCGCGGCTCGTACTCGGGCGACTCCGGCCCCACCGACGGGTAGTCGGTCGCCTGGTGCTCCCACGTGATCAGGCCGTCCTTGACGAACACCTGCCAGGAGCACGAGCCGGTGCAGTTCACGCCGTGGGTCGAGCGCACCACCTTGTCGTGCGACCACCGGTCCCGGTAGAAGCGGTCCCAGGCGCTCGGGTCCACCTGGTGCAGGGTGCGGCCGTCCGCCGACACCTCCGACCTGGTGAAGAAGGCGCGGGCGGCGAGCAGCGGCCCCATGCCGGGGATGGCGTCGATATCAGTCACAGGTCTTCCTCACCGTCGGATGAGTTCAGCCTCGTGCTGTCGGCGCCTGTCCCGGCAGGGACCAAAGTCCCTAGGTGCGGGCCCGATGGGCCCACGCGGACCGCGTCAGAGGGGCACGTGCCAGAGCAGCCGCGTGCCGCCGCCCTCGGGCGACTCCACGTCCGCCTCGCCGCCCAGCAGCGCCGCCCGTTCGCCGATGTTGCGCAGGCCGCTGTGCCGGGCCCGCTCCCCCACGCCGACGCCGTCGTCGCTCACCACGAGCGTGAGCGCCGAGCCGGCGACCTCGACCAGCACGTCCGCGCGGGTGGCCCGGGAGTGGCGCACCACGTTCGACAGCGCCTCGCGCAGCACCGCCAGCAGGTGCTCGGCGACCGCGTCGGGGACGAGCGTGTCCAACTGGCCCTCCATCCGGAGGCCCGGCATGAAGCCGAGATGCCCGCCCGCGCCCTCGACCAGGTCGACGATCTGCCCGCGCAGGCTCGGCGCCGCCTCCTCGCGCGGTCCCTGGAGGGCGAAGATGGACGAGCGGATCTGCCGGATGGTCTCGTCCAGCTCGTCGATGGCGTGCTGCAGCCGCTTGCCCGCCTCCGGCCGCTCGACCAGCCGAACCGTGCTCATCAACGTCATGGCGGTCGCGAACAGCCGCTGGATGACCAGGTCGTGCAGGTCCTTGGCGATCCGGTCACGGTCCTCCAGCAGGCCGAGCCGTTCGGCGTCGCGGCGGGCTTTGGCCAGCTCCAGCGCGATCGCCGCCTGCCCGGCGAACGACTGCAGCATCTGCCGGTCGGCGTCGCTGAACGGCAGCCGCCCGCTCCGCTTGGCCAGCGTGAGCACGCCGTGCACCTTCGGCGCGGTGCCCAGCGGCACCATGAGGCCGGGCCCGAGGCCGAGCCGCCGCAACGGCGAGCCGGTGCCGGGCGCGCCGTGCAGGTCCTGGTCGGTCATCGGCTCGCCCCGGGTGAACACCTCGCCCACGGACGTGCCCGGCACCGGGAAGGCGGTGCCCCGCACGTCGGCCGCGCCCTCCCCCTCGGCGACCGCCACGCTCAGCGACTCGCCCGACGGCTCCGGCAGCAGCACCTCGACCAGGTCGGCGTCGCACATCTCGCGGGCCCGCGCCGCCACCGTGGTGAGCACCTGCCGGGGCTCGGCGCCGGACAGCAGGCTCGTGGTCACCTCGGCCGACGCCTGCAGCCAGGTCTCGCGCCGCCGCGACTCCTCGTACAGCCGGGCGTTCTCCACCGCGACGCCCGCCGCCGTGGCCAGCGCGATCACGACGGCCTCGTCCTCCTCGTCGAACTCGCCGCCGCCGCGCTTCTCCGTCAGGTAGAGGTTGCCGAACACCTCGTCGCGCACCCGGATCGGCACCCCGAGGAAGGTGCCCATCGGCGGATGGCCGGGCGGGAACCCGTACGACTCGGGATGGTCGGAGATACGCCCCAGCCGGACCGGCCGCGCGTCCTTGATCAGCAGCCCGAGCAGGCCGAGCCCGTGCGGCCAGTGCTCGATCCTGGCGATCTCCTCCTCGCTCAGCCCGACCGGGATGAACTGCACCAGCGTGCTGTCGTCGCCGACCACGCCCAGCGCCCCGTAAGCGGCGTCCACCAGCTTGGTGGCGGTCTCCACGATCCGCCGCAGCACCGTCTCCAGGTCCAGGTCGCTGCCCACGGACACCACGGCCTCGAGCAGCGCGTGCACCCGGTCCCGGGTGGCCAGCACGGCGTTCAGCCGGGTCTGCAGCTCGGCCAGCAACTCGTCCAGCCGCATCTGGGGCAGCAACGGGCTGTGCTCACTTTCGGACATACCGCTCAGTGTCGCACCGGCACCCGGCGATGCCGCGTTCAGGACCTTGGTCCCTTTTGCGGGAAAGCCGAGTGCGGATAGCGTCAAGGCATGATTCGCGTGTTCCTTGTCGACGACCATGAAGTGGTACGGCGCGGAGTCGCCGCCCTGCTCGACGGCGAGGACGACATCGAGGTGATCGGCGAGGCCGGCACGGCGGGGTCGGCCGTGGCCCGCATCCCGGCGCTCAAGCCCGACGTGGCGGTGCTCGACGTGCGGCTGCCCGACGGCAGCGGCGTGGACGTCTGCCGCGAGGTCCGCTCCAAGCTCCCCGGGCTGGCCTGCCTGATGCTGACCTCGTTCGCCGACGACGACGCCCTGTTCGACGCCGTCATGGCCGGGGCCGCCGGCTACGTGCTCAAGCAGATCCACGGCTCCGACCTGGTCGGCGCGGTGCGCACCGTCGCCTCCGGGCAGTCGCTGCTGGACCCGCAGACCACCGCCGCCATGCTCCAGCGGCTGCGTGACCAGGCCGCCCGGCGTGACCCACTGGCCGCGCTGACCGAGCAGGAACGGCACATCCTCGAACTGATCGGCGAGGGCCTGACGAACCGGCAGATCGGCGAGCGCCTGTTCCTGGCGGAGAAGACGGTCAAGAACTACGTGTCGAACCTGCTGGCCAAGCTGAACATGCAGCGCCGCACCCAGGCCGCCGTGCTGGCCGCCCGGCTGCGGGCTGATCGGCGGGATTGACGGGACTTTCGCCCCTGCCGGACGCCCGGCCGCACCGGCCAGGCTGGGGGCATGCGACTCGACTCATCCGGCCTGCGGGTGCTCTCCCGCGCCGAATGCCTGCGCCTGCTGGGCTCCGCCCCGATCGGGCGGATCGTCTTCACCGACCGGGCGCTGCCGGCCGTGCAGCCGGTCACGTTCTGCCTGGACGGCGAGCGCATCGTGATCCGCACCGGGCCGGGCTCCAAGCTCGCGGCGGCCACCCGGCACTCGGTGGTCGCCTTCGAGGCCGACGCCTTCGACCCGGACCTGCGGACCGGCTGGTCGGTGACCGCGGTGGGGCACGCTCGCGCCGCCCGCGACGCGTCGGAGGTGGCGCACCTGGCCAGGCTGCCGCTGACGCCGTGGGCGCCGGGCGAGCGCGACCACTTCATCCTGGTCAGGGCCGAGCAGATCTCCGGCCGGGCGATCAGGTGACCGCAGGCTCGCCCGGGTTCGCGCGCGGCACCCGCATGGCCAGCACCTGTCCCGGCCACGCCTCGTACCGGAAGGGCTCGGCAGGCGTGAAGCCGTTGCGCACGTAGTAGCCCACCAGCTGACCGCCGCCGCCCGCCCAGCAGTCGACGCGCAGCAGCTCCGCCCCGGCCCGCCGGGTCTCCTCGACGGCGAGGGCCAGCAGGGTCGCGCCGATGCCCCGGCCCGCGCGCCGCCGGTCGGAGACGAGCAGCCGGACGTACAGCTCGGGCTCGCCGGCCGGGGCGATGGGCATCTCGGCGCTCGGCCCGGAGTCCAGCACCATCGCGCCGACGGGCTCGCCGCCGAGCTCGGCGATGTGGGGAGCGCCGCCGGCCATGAGCTGCTCGATCCGCGCCGCCCCGCCGGGCCGCTGGGAGTAGGGCTGGGTGCCCCACTGCTCGGTGTTGCCGCGCGCGTTCATCCAGATCACGGCCGCGTCCATCATGGCGAGCACGGCCGGGGTGTCGGCGGGCCCGCCCGGCCGGATCCTCAGGGTGTCGTCGTTCACGGCGGCAGTCTAGTGAGCGGATATACGGTGGAGTGCGTCATTATTGGACGGGTGACGCGGCGGGCAGCGGGCCGCCGCGCTCGGGGCCGAACAGCATCGCGGACAGGTGCTCGACGCCCTGGCACACCGCGCCCACGGCCACGCACTCGTCGCCGAGCACGGAGGCCCGCACCTGCGGGGTGCGCAGGCACATGGTCTCCAGCTCGCCTCTCAGCGGCTCCAGCAGCACGTCGGCCGAGCGGGAGAAGCCGCCGCCGAGCACCACCAGCTCGGGGTCGACGGTGAGAGCCATCGCGGCGGTGGCCAGCGCGAGCACCTTGACGTACCGCAGCACGGCGCCGCGCGCCGCGGCGTCACCGCCCCGGGCGGCCTCGAACACCGCCGCCGCGACCGCGTCGGGCGGCGTGCCCGGCTCCACGGCGGGGAAGGCGTGCAGCAGGTCGCCCACGTGGCCGAGGTTGAACAGCGGGTGCAGGCCGATCTCCCCCGCCGCGCCGCCGGCGCCGCGCAGCGGGACCCCGTCGAGCACGATCGCGGCCCCGGCCCGGCGGCCGATGTGCAGGAACACCAGGTTCCCCGCGTCGCGGGCGACGCCCCTGCGGCACTCGGCCAGGGCGGCGAGCCGGCTGTCGTTGTCGACCAGGACCGGGCAGCGCAGCCGCGCGCCCAGGTGCTCGGCCAGCGGCACGCCCGGCCAGTCGCGGATGGCCCGCGACGCGACGACGCGTCCCTCCAGGTCGACGTGGCCCGTGCTGCCCGCGACCGCGATCCGGACGTCGGAGGCGGCGGTGCCCGAGCCGGCCAGGCAGGCGTCGACGACGCGGTCCACGGCGGCCAGCCGCTCGGCGCGCGGCTGCTCGGGGGTGACCGATTCGCGCGTGGTGTGCAGGACGGCGCCGTCGAGGTCGCCCACGACCGCGAGCACCTTGTGCGCCCCGATGTCGAGCCCGAGCACCCGGCCCGCCTCCGCGCGGAAGCGGTAGCGGCGCGCGGGCCTGCCCTTCTCCCCGCCGCTGGGGTCCAGCTCGGCGACCCAGCCCAGCCCCGTCAGGTCGTCGACCGCCGCCTTGACGGTGGCTCTGGCCAGGTCGGCGCGCTCGGCGAGCTGGGTCAGCGTCAGCGGCCCGGCGGAGCGCAAGGCGGAGAGCGCGGCGAGCGCGTTGTGGCGCCGCAGCCGCTGGAGGTCGCCGCCGGTCACCGGGAGCGTCACTGATCACCCTTCTTGACGGACCTTAATGGTGGACTCCATCATAAATGCGAGCGGGGGTCCGGCCGCAGGCTCCTCGCCCCCGGATCATTCTCCTCGCTGTCATGCGGCGGCAGCCGATCGCCGGGGTCGTGTTCACCGACCGGACAGGCCGATCTACCAGCCTTTCCTCCCGTTACATCCCCTATCTAGGAGTATGCGTGCATTCCCTCCGTAAGTGGATCGTTGTCGCCTTAGGTGTCACTCTGGCCTCGTCCGCCTCACCGGCACTGGCCGCGCCCAAGCCCGTGGACGTGCAACTGCTGTCGATCGCCGACTTCCACGGCTACATCACCCCGCAGAACAACGCCGCCGACGGCACGATCAAGGACGCGCAGGGGAACACCCTGGTGGTGGGCGGCGCGCCGTACCTGGCGACCCACCTCAGCAAACTGAGGGAAGGGCACGCGAACACGGTCACGTTCTCCAACGGCGACAACTTCAGCGGCTGGCCCACCGAGGTGTCCTTCCACGCCGACGAGCCCACGATCGAGTTCCTGAACAAGATCGGGCTGGACTTCACCGCGGTCGGCAACCACGAGCTGGACCGGTCCCTGGAGTTCCTGCGCGACCACATGGGCGCGGGCGAGTGCTTCGGCGAGGCCGACGTCGACAGCTGCTTCACCGACTCCGACGGCCGCCGCTTCCACGGCGCCAACTTCGCCTTCTCCACGGCCAACATCACCGAGAAGGGCGACACCCGCCCGGTGCTCGAACCGTACGTGATCAAGAAGTTCCGGGGCATCCCCGTCGGGTTCATCAACCTGACCACGCCCACCACGGTGGACGGCTCCACCTCCTACCAGCCGTCGCTGGACAACCTGCCGCCGGTGGAGACGGCCGACAAGTACGCCGCCATCCTCAAGCGGCGCGGCGTGCGGGCCATCGTCGCCAACGTGCACGAGGGCGGCGCGGCCGGCGCCGACTTCAACGGCTGCGCCGACCCGATGAACGGGCCGATCTGGGACTTCGCCAAGAAGGCCTCGCCCGACATCGACGTCATCGTCACCGGCCACTGGCACGCGTACTTCACCTGCTCGGTCCCCGACCCCGCGGGCAACCCCCGCCCGGTCGTCGAGGCCGCCAACCACGGCCGCCTCATCAACGAGATCAACCTGAAGATCGACCGCCGCACCCGCGACGTCATCAGGTCCGCGACCACCGCGGTCAACCACCCGGTGACCCGCGACGTCACCCCCGACCCCGTCATGACGAAGCTGGTCGACCACTGGAACGCCAAGCAGAAGGAGACCTACGCCAAGCCGTACGGGACCATCACCGGCGACATCACCAGGACCCGCGACGCCACGGGGCAGAGCACGCTCGGCAACACCGTGGCCGACGTGGCCTACTTCGACTCCCAGCAGACCGAGGGCGGCAAGGCCGATCTGGCCATGGTCGCCGTGGCCCCGGTCAAGGGCTCGAACTCGTTGCGCGGCGACCTGAGGTTCGCCAAGGGGCCGAACCCCGCCGACAGCGACGGCCAGGTGCTCCTGGGCGAGTCGTGGGCGGCATGGGGTTACGCCAACCCGGTGCTCACCGTCTCGGTCAAGGGCTCGCAGCTGGAGCAGGCCCTGGAACAGCAGTGGCAGACGCAGGCCGACGGCACCGTGAGGTTCGCGCCGCTGGCCGTGTCGAAGAACGTCCGCTTCTCGTACTCGCCGGGCAGGCCCGTCGGGGACCGGATCAACCCCGCCGACGTGCTCATCGACGGGCAGCCGCTCGACACCGGCCGGACCTACCGGCTCGCCGCGCTGGCGTACACGCTGCTGGGCGCCGACGGCTACAGCGCCTTCGCCGGGTACACCGACGCGGTGCGCGGCAACCGTGACTACGACGCCATGCGGGCCTACCTGCGGCAGGGGCCGCTGACCCCGCCCGCCCTCGACCGGGCGGTGCCGCTGACGTAGCACTTCCCCGTGCGGAGGGGCTCGCGTCCCTCCGCACGTTCTAATGCCTTATCGCCGTGTTGACGCGTTAGAGCGCTGCCCGCTATAACTAACGCATCATTGGCGTTGGAAGGCATTAGATATGACGATTCCCGTGCTCGCCCGTACCGTCCATCGGCACCTCGACGTCGACGGCGTCCGGGTCTTCTTCCGGGAGTCGCTGCCCGAGCGGGCCGACGCGCCCGTCCTGCTGCTCCTGCACGGGTTCCCGTCGGCCTCGCACCAGTACCGCAGGCTGATCGACGTGCTCGGGACCCGCTACCGGCTGATCGCGCCCGACTACCCCGGCTTCGGCCACACCGAGGCCCCGGCCGGGTTCACCTACTCCTTCGACCGGCTCGCCGACATCACCGAGGGCTTCGTGCGGAAGCTCGGCCTCACCCGGTTCGTGGCGTACGTGTTCGACTTCGGCGCGCCCGTCGGGTTCCGGCTCGCCGAACGGCACCCCGAGTGGATCGCCGGCCTGGTCGTGCAGAACGGCAACGCCTACGAGGAGGGCCTGTCCGACGGCGCCCGCGACTTCATCGCGCTGCGCCCCGACCGGCCCGGCGCCGAGGAAACCGTCCGCGCCCTGTTCACCCTGCCGGGCACCCGCGGCCAGTACGAGACCGGCGTCGCCGTCCCCGGCCTCGTCGCCCCCGACGGATGGACCCTCGACCAGCACTTCCTTGACCTGCCCGGCCGCAAGGACGCTCAGGTCGCGCTCGCCTTTGACTACCACTCGAACGTCGAGCGCTACGGCGCCTGGCAGGAGTGGCTGCGCACGCACACCCCGCCCACGCTCATCACCTGGGGTGCGAACGACCCGTTCTTCCCCGAGCCCGGCGCCCGCGCCTACCTGCGCGACCTGCCCGACGCCGAGCTGCACGTCCTCGACACCGGACACTTCGCCCTGGAGGACCACCTGCACCAGATCGCCCCGCTCGTCGCCGGGTTCCTCGACCGCGTGTGGCACGCCGGCTGAGCGCGGTAGCCATCCCGGCCGCCATCCCTGGCGACGGCGGCCGGTTCGTCCTGGCCGGGGGTGAGAAAGGACTTTGGTCCCTGTTTACGGCGCCGGGTGGGCGGCAGGCTGTTGTCGTGACATGCCACCACGACCGGGCGCCGGACGGGACGGGAGCCCGGCGTCTGCGGGAACTGCCCGAGGCCGAGGCGCTGCGCCTGCTGGCCGGGGTGCCGTTCGGCCGGATCGTCTTCACCCGCCAGGCGCTGCCCGCGGTCCGGCCGGTGAACCACCTGGTCGTGGACGGGCGGGTGGTCATCCGGTCCAGCCCCGGGACGATCCTCAGCTCCCACGTGGCGGTGCCGGAGGCCGTGGTGGCGTTCGAAGCCGACGACCTCGACGGGCACGCGCGGCTCGGCTGGAGCGTGATCGTCACCGGGGTGGCGCGGCTGCTGACCGACCCGGCGGAGACCGAGCGGCTGAAGGCCCTGCTCCACCCCTGGGTGACCGGCGAGATGGACCAGGTGATCAGCATCCAGCCGGAGATCGTCACAGGCTTCGAGCTGGTTCCCGCACCGTAGCCCGGCGCACCACGGTCACCGTCAGCAGCACGGTCAGCGCCGCCGTGGCCGCCAGCAGCCCCAGGCCCACCCCGTACGAGCCGAGTTCGCCGTACAGGAAGCCCATCAGCAGCGGCGGCACGAACCCGCCCAGCCCGCCCGCGGCACCCACCAGGCCGGTGACCGCGCCGACCTGGTCGGCCGGGGTGACCTGCGCGACCAGCGCGAACGTGGCGCCGCTGGCGGCGCCGAGCGCGGCCGCCATCGTCAGGAACGCGATCGTGCCCACCGGCATGAGGCCGGGCGTCAGCGCCTGGACCGCCGCCGCGCCGCACACCACCACGAACACCCCCGTCAGCACGGGGATCGAGCCGATCCGGTCCGACAGCCAGCCGCCCACCGGCCGCATCAGGACCGCGAGGACCACGAACCCGGCCATGCGGTTGGCGGCGTCAGCCTGCTCCAGCCCGTAGCCGGTCTGCAGGTAGGCGGGCAGGTAGACGGAGAAGGCGACGTAGCCGCCGAACGCGACCGCGTACAGCGCGCACGCCTGCCAGGTGATCGGCAGCCTGGCCGTGGCCGCGAGCCTCCCGAGAAGCGGCTGCGGCGACACCGTCCGGCCTGGTGCGTCCCGCATCACCAGCCACGCGACGGCGGCGTACACCGCGAGGACGACCGCGGTGATCAGGAACGGCGTGGTCGCGTTCCCGGCCTCGACCAGCTTGACCGTCGTCAGGGCGCTGATCGCGGTGCCGCCCATGCCCACCCCGAACACGCCGATCGCCAGGCCGCGCCGCCGGGGCGGGAACCAGGCGTTCACGAACGGCACGCCGACCGCGAAGACCGTCCCGCCGACGCCCAGGAAGAAGCCCCCGGCCAGCAGCGCCGGCAGCGAGCTCTGCCCGGCCACGCCGATGAACAGCACGGGCACGATGGTGGCCGCGGAGATCAGCGGGAACATCACCCGCCCGCCGAGCCGGTCGGTGAGCGCGCCCACCGGGACGCGGCCCAGCGAGCCCACGATCACCGGCACCGCGACCAGTAGCGCCTGCTGCGAGGCCGACAGTCCGAGCAGGTCCTTGTAGCGGGGCCCGAGCGGGCTGAGCAGCGCCCACGCCCAGAAGTTCAGCGCGAAGCCGAGCGTCGCCAGGCCGAGCATGAGCATCGGCCTGGCCCCGTGGGCCGCCTGTTCCTTCCCATCGGTTCCGGTCGTCGTCATCGTGTCCCCAAGGTGTCGTGCTGGATCGGCGGGCGCGGGTGCGCCGCGTGTCCATCCCAGTGCGGAAGCCCGGCGAGGGGCACCGACCAAAGTCCTCGTTACGCGGGGACTTCCGGTCCCTCCCGCCGCTCTTGATCACCTGAGGTGCGGCGCATACGCTGCCGGTGCCGGTCACCCCTCATGGACGGAGTCCCGACCCCCATGACGATCAGGACGAAGGCGGCGCTCGCCGCATCACTGGCCGCGATCTCCCTCACCGCCGTCCCGCCCGCCGCTCAGGCCGCTCACGCCGGGTCCGCCGTCGCCTGTCCCGCCGTGTTCGGCCACGGCGGCTACCCCTCCGGCGCGAACCCCTGGGAACGCGACCAGATCCGCCAGCCCAACAACGTCCGCGCCGTGAACGACCAGAAGACCTGGGGCGCCGACGGCGTCGAAGGCGACGTCCAGCTCACCAGGAACGGCACCAAGGCCGTCATGTGGCACAACACCACCACCAACGGGCTGACCGGCACCCGGACGAACATCACCGCCCTGTGGTGGGCGGCCGGAGCCGACAACCTGCGCGACCGCCGCATCGCGCGCGGCCCGTACCAGGGAGAGCAGGTCTACACGCTGCGCCAGTGGCTCGACCACGTGCGCTCGCGCGGCCTGATCGCCCTGCTGGAGGTCAAGCCCGAGGCCAGGACGGCGCTGTCCGACCCGGCGTACGCGACGGCCGCGTGGAAGGAGATCTCCGACCCGATCAAGGAACGCCAGGCCGCGCAGCGCATCCTCGTCTACTCCACGGACTCCTGGATCCAGGGCGAGCTGGCCCGCCGCCACCCCGGCCTGCTCAAGGGCTCTCAGGCCCGCTGGACCGACGGCGTCGGCTGGGAGGAGCCGCCCCCCGCCTGGACCGGCAACATCAGCCGCTGGCAGTCGGTCCTGAGCCAGGCGCCGCCGAGCGTGATGACGAACTACACCCGCGACTACCGCGCCTGGCTCGCCGGCAAGTGCACTTAAACATTCTGTTCAACACGTCATGTTGACAACGGATGGTGGATCGTCCAGGGTGGAGTGCATGCCGACGACTCCTGAGCAGCACGCCGATCCCTTCACGCCGCCGCATCCGGGGCAGGCGCGGGCGCACCGCGAATACGCCGCGCTCCTGCGCATCGCCGAGCGCCACGCCGCCACCGACGCGCAGCGGCGGCGTCAGGCGCACGCCTCGGAGCTGTCGCCGCACGAGGCCGTCCGGATCGTGGCGTTCCTGCTGAGCGGCGCGGTGTCGCTCGACGACGGCGAGCCGGAGGTGGACCGGGCCGACATCGTCGCCGCCCTGAGCCTGGTCGCGCAGGCCCGCGCCGAGGCCGACGACCTGGAGTCCGGGCTGCTCCGGATGGCCAGGGGGCGCGGCATGACGTGGCAGGAGATCGCGTTCGGCCTGGGGCTCGGCACCCCGCAGGCCGCCCGGCAGCGCTACGAGCGGCTGGCCGGGCGGAGCGCCGCCCAGGACGACGAGCTCTAGCCGCGCGGGCGGACGTGGATGTCCAGCCCGGCCGTCCCCGGCGCCTCGACGCCCGGCAGCAGGCGCATGTCGCGGCCGTAGTCGCCGCAGGTGAGCGTCCGGTACGGGACGGGCTCGTCGGTGAACAGCCCGTCGAGCCGCCGCCCGTACTCCTGCGTCACCTGGGCGAACCGCTCGCGCGGCACGTCGACCGAGTCGTACACCGCGAACGGCTCCAGCGGCGTCATGCCGGTGAACCAGAACAGCCCGTGCTGGAGCGGGAAGAGCACGTCCGCCAGCCGCCCGTGGACGCCCCGGCCGGAGAACGCCGACTCCCGGGCGCCGATCGTCACCGAGGCCAGCGCCCGCCGCCCGGCCAGCGCGCCCTCGCTGTAGGGCGGCGGGACGGACGGCCCGTGGGCGAACTCGAACGTGAACACCCGGTCGATCCAGCCCTTCAGGATCGCCGGCACCGAGAACCACCACAGCGGGAACTGCAGGATCACCGCCTCCGACCAGCGCAGCTTCTCCTGCTCGGCGGCGATGTCCGCGGACAGCCGGCCCGCCAGCGTGGCCTCCCCCGACACGGCGAGCACGTCCAGCCGCCGGTCCCCCACATGCTCGGGGAAGCCGTCGGCGTCCACCGCCGCCTTCCACTTCGCCGCGTACAGGTCGGTCACCCGCACCTCGTGACCCGCCGCGCGCAGCCGCTCGACGGCGAAGCGGCCCAGGGCGGCGTTGAGCGAGCGAGGCTCGGGGTGGGCGGTGACGACCAGAATCTTCTTCAGCGTTTCGGACATGTCACCCACGTTCGCCTGGGCGCGCCGAGGTAACCAGAACCCGGCCGAGCCGGTGGTCCCGCAGTCCTGGTACCGCGAGGGCCACCCATGCCGGACAACCCATACTGGACACCATGGACGGCACGTACACCATCGACCACGCGGACGGCGGGATCGGTGACGCCCGGCGGGCACTCGGCGCGTTCCTGCGCGCCCGCCGCGAGCGCGTCGCGCCCGAGCAGGCCGGGCTCACGGGGCTCACGGCTGGGCGCCGCCGCCGCGTGCCGGGACTGCGCCGGGAGGAGCTGGCCCAGCTCGCCGGGATCAGCGTGGACTATTACGTACGCCTCGAACAGGGACGAGCCACCCAGCCGTCCCCCGAAGTGCTCGACGCGCTGGCCAGGGCGCTCGGCCTCGACGCCGCCGAGCGGCGGCACCTCACCACGCTGGTGGGCGGCGAGTCCGGCCCCGCGCCCGCCGCCCGGGTCGGCCCCACGCTGCGGCGCATGCTGGACGCCCTGACCGGCCTCCCGGCCTTCGCCACCGACCGCCGCCTCGACGTGGTCGCCTGGAACGCCATGGGCTCAGAGCTGATCGGCGGCCTCACCGGCCCCTCCCGCCGCGACCCGAACCAGGCCCGCTACCTGTTCCTCGACCCCGCCTCCCGCGACGTGCACCCCGAGTGGGCGGACCGGGCGGCCGAGTCCGTGGGCCAGTTGCGGGTCGCCGCCGGGCAGTATCCCGGCGACGCCGAGCTGGTCGCCCTGATCAAGGGCCTGTCGGAACGCAGCGCCGAGTTCCGCCGCATCTGGGCCTCCGGCGAGATCGTGATGTGCACGGCGGGGCGCAAACGGCTCCGGCATCCGGCGGCCGGGCTGCTGGAGCTGGACTACGAGACGCTGCACGTACCGGCGGGACCGGGCGAGACGGGCCTGGTGGTGCACGTGTTCAGCGGCGGGGAGGGCACCCCGGAGGCCGCCGCCCTGGCCGCCCTGGCGGCGGGCCGCCGGGAATAGGGTGGGGCGGCATGACGCTGCGACTTGTTCAGGTGAACTTCAAGGCCCGGGACGACTCGGCGCTCGGCAGGTTCTGGGCGGAGGCGCTGGGCTGGCGGCTCTCCAGCGAGGGGCCCGGCGTGACCAACCTCGAACCCCACGGCTTCGACTGGCCTGACCCCGACGGCTTCTACATCGACTTCGTCGCCGTCCCGGACCCCGAGACCGTGAAGTACCGCGTGCACCTCGACCTCGCCACCACCTCCGCCGATCACCAGGCGGAGCTGGTCGCCCGGCTGACGGAGCTGGGGGCGACGCCTGCCGACGTGGGCCAGGGCGACGTGCCGTGGACGGTGCTGGCCGACCCCGAAGGCAACGTGTTCTGCGTGCTGGAGCCCCGGGAGGTCTACCGGGACACCGGGCCGATCGCCACGATGGTGGTCGACTGCGAGGACCCCCGGGCCCAGGCCCGCTTCTGGGGCGAGGCCACGGGCTGGACCGTGCACGAGGTGAGCGACGACCACGCCCGGCTGCGCTCCGCCGAGGGCACCGGCCCGTACCTGGAGTTCCTCCGTGTTCCCGGCCCGCCCGCCGTGTGGAACCGCATCCACATCGACCTGCTGCCGCACCCCGTCGAGGAGCAGGAGGCGGAGGTGGCGCGGCTGCGCGCGCTGGGCGCCACGGCCGCCGACGTCGGGCAGGGCGAGGTGTCGTGGAAGGTGCTGGCCGACCCGGAGGGCAACGAGTTCTGCGTCCTCGGACGCGGCTAGAGCCTCCGCGGCGACCCCCCGCGATTCCCCGCGAAGGTGACCTGAGGAGTCAACTTCTGTTGTGTCCCGCGTCCAAGATCGCTAACGTGGGGATCGTGCCTGGAAGCAGCGCCACCTCCTGGACCGCCGCCTACACCCGCCAGGTCGCCGCGAACATCCGCCACCACCGCCGGCGCCAGGGCCTGTCGGTGCAGGGCCTGGCCGACCGGTGCACCGCTCACGGCTACCCGCTGGAGCGCGGCAACCTCGCCAAGCTGGAGTCCGGCCACCGCGCCTCCATCACGGTGCCGGAGCTGCTCGTCATCGCCCACGCCCTGGCCACGCCGCCGCTGCTGCTGCTCGCCCCGATCGGCCGCACCGGCGAGGCGGTGGAGATCCTGCCCGGCGTGGAGGCGGCGCCGCAGGACGCCGTCTGGTGGCTGGACGGCACCGCGCCGCTGCCCGACGACCCGCCCGACCACGGCGACGCCGCCCGCGCCGAGCTGCGCACCCTGCGCGAGCTGCAGGAACTACTCACCGAGTGGGCCAGGCGTGACCGCGCCGCGGCGGCGGCCGCCGCCAGGGCGGAGGACGAGCGGGAGCCGCGCCCGCAGGCGTGGGCCGAGGCGGCCCGCGTCCACGCCGCCCAGGCCGCCGACCTGGCCGAGAAGATCCGCCACGTGCGGGAGGTCGCCCGGCTGCGCGGCCTGCCGTTGCCCGAGCTGCCGCCGGGCCTGCTCCACCTCGCCGACCCGGATCGGCTTCCGTAGACCACCCTGTCCGATTCCGGCTTCCCTTGGCCGCCTCCCTTCGTCTTCCGGCTTCCCTTGGCCGCCCCCCTGCGTTTCCCGGCTTCACGCGGGGGTGGTCTTCGGGTAGTGCGGGCGGAGGACGGCCGCGGCGACGCGGTCGAGCAGCCGGTCCGGCAGGATCCGCGACAGGCGGGTGAGCAGGGCGGCGTCGCGGCCGACGGTGTAGCGCGTGCGCGGCTTGCCGGCTGTCACGGCCTTGGCGATCACCCGGGCGGCGTCCTCGGCGGACGTGCCGCCTGCGGTGCCCGCGGCGGTCAGCGCGATGACCGCCTGGACCAGCGGTCCGTAACGGTCTCGCAGCTCCGGTGCCATGGCCTCGGCCAGCCGGCTCGTGGCGGCGATGCCCCGTTCGCCCATCTCCGTACGGATCCCGCCGGGCTCGACGACCACCACCTGCACGCCCTGCGGAGCCAGCTCGCGGCGCAGCGCGTCGCTGACCGCCTCCAGGGCGAACTTGGTGCCCGCGTAGGGGCCGAACGTGGCCATGGCGACCTTCCCGCCGACCGAGCTGACGTTGACCACGCGGCCGGAGTGACGCAGCAGGGCGGGCAGCAGCGCCTGCGTGACGGCCACGTGCCCGAACAGGTTGACCTCGAACAGCCGACGCCACTCCTCCAGCGGCAGGGCCTCGACCGGGGCGTTGACGGAGACGGCGGCGTTGTTCACCAGCGCCCGCAGGGCGCCTGTCCGCGAGCCGACGCGGGCGGCCAGGCCGGCGATGTGGCCGGGCCGGGTGATGTCGAGGATGACCGGCTCGATGCCGGGGGCGCGGAGCGCGTCGGCGTCCTGGTCGCGGCGCACGCCGGCCAGGACGTGGAATCCCCGGCGGGCGAGCTCTCGGGCGGAGGCCGCGCCGATCCCGGTCGAGGCTCCGGTCACGACGACGCACTCCCGATTTTCAGATGACATTGTCACCTGAACAAGGTCGCATCTTCAGCTGACAGTGTCAACGGTAGAATGATCGGCGTGATCAGCCGCGTGGAGTCCGCCGCCGCGACGCGCCGCGCCCTGCTGGACGCGGCCGCGGACCTGTTGGACGGCGGCGGCCCGGACGCGGTGACGTTGCGCGAGGTCGGGGCACGGGCGGGGGTCAGCCGCGGCGCGCCGTACCGGCACTTTCCCGACAAGGACAGCCTGCTGACCACCGTGGCGGCCGAAGCCCTGGACCGGCTCGCGGAGCAGGTGCGGGCCGTACGCGCCGATCCACGGCAGCCCCCGGCCGACCGGCTGCGGCACGCCCTGTCGGCGCTGATGACGATCGGCCGTCGCCGACCGCACCTGTACCGGCTGATGTTCACCACTCCGGCGGGCGACCCGGCCGCGATCCAGGCGGCGACCCGGGCGGCCGACCGCGCCATGGACGAGTTCCTGGCCGTCGTCGGCGATCTGATCGGGGCGGGGCAGGCCCGTCAGTTCGCCGCGCTGCTCCTGACCAGCGCGCACGGGATCACGGACTTGGAGGTCAGCGGCCACCTGTCCGCGGACAAGTGGGACATCACGGCTGAGGAGCTGGTCTCGACCCTGGTGTCCATGATCGACCAGCGGGCCCGCAGCGCGTAGCCGGACGCTGACGGCACGAGGCACGACACCTGTCTCACGCCTCCCGGCCGGGCTCATCGCCCTCGGTCAGGGCCCGCAGCACCTCGGCCTGCTCGACGCCGACGCCCTCGGCCCGCATCCGGGCCGCCTCCTCGCCCGTGAACCCCGCCGCGCGCCAGGCCGCCACCTCCTCGATCGGCACCCCGGCCCGCCAGAACTCGGTCATCAGGGAGAGGGCGTCCTGGCCGGAGGAGAGCACCCGTTCGGCCTCGCGGGCGGACAGGCCGAGCGCTTCGAAGACCCGCGCCTGGCCCGCCTCGATGCCGCGTTTCGCCCACTCCACCGCATCGGCGCCCGTCCACCCCGCCTCCACGTAAGGGCGGGCCCGGCCTGCCGGGATGCCGGTGCGCAGCAGCTCCCGCATGCTGTGGGAGCGTTCCTCGTCGGCGAACGCGCCGCCCGGCCGCTCGCCCCGGTGCAGCAGCCGCCCCAGCCAGCCGCGCGGGTGCGGGCGTTCCCCGGCCAGGTGCCGGTCGGCCGCTTCCTCGGGCGAATAGCCCAGCTCGCGCCACTGCACCGCGTCCCGTGGGGTCATGCCGGCCCGCAGCCACAGATCCACGGTGAACGGGGTGGCTCCGGCGGTGCGCCACGACCGCGCCTCGGCGGCGGTGTAGACGCCGGACCCGCGCCACCGCTCGGCGGTGTGGATCGGGAAGCCGTCCTCGATCCACTGCCGGGCCTCGGCGATGGTGAACCCGCGCCGCCGCCATTCGTGCAGCGGCTCGGGGCGCGGCTCGTCGGCGTGGTCCGTGGTCATGAGTCTCCTTTCGCCGGCACGTCCGCCGGCACGCGGGCCACGGACGCCCAGTCGGGCGCGTGCCCGCCGTCGCCGATCAGGCAGACCACCACCTGCGCCCCGGGACGCCGCCCGGGCCACGGCGTCTCGCCGTCGGTCAGCACGACGACCAGGTCGGGGCGGGGCCGCAGGGCCATCGCCGCATCGAGGCCGGCCCGCATGTCGGTGCCGCCGCCGCCGGTCAGTTCGATGTCGCTCGCCCGGCGCACCACCTGGACGGGATGCGGGCGGACGTCGCAGCAGAACGCCCGCAGCCGCCGGTGGGGACCGGCCACGCCGTCGATGATCCCGGTCACCTCGGCCAGCAGCCGCTTCAGCACGTCGTCGGTGACGCTGCCGGAGGTGTCGATCAGCAGCACCGTGTCCGGGACCGCGCGCGCCATCGACGGCGGCACGATGTCGGCGTACGCGCCGGCGCGGCGCGACGGGCGGCGATAGCTGAAATCGACCTGACCGGCCACCGTGCTCAGCCCGCGCCGGATCATCGCGCCCAGGCGGGCCCGCCAGTTCACCGAAGGGCGCAGGCGCTCCTCGGCCCAGCGGCGCCACCCCGACGGCACCTCGCTGCGCGCGCTGATCCGGTCCTGGATGCCGGCCGCGATGGAGCGTTCGAGCAGGTCCCGGTCGAGCTCGGTGAGTCCTTCGCCGGAGCCGCTGTCCTCGTACGCGCGATCCTGCCCGTCCACCGCGCTGCCGCAGTCGATCGCCTCGGCCAGCGCCCGCCCGCCCCGGCCCATCGCCTGGGCCAGCACGTCGAGCATCGGCACGTACTCCTCGGCGGTGCGGTTGACCGGAAGCCCCAGCTCGGCGGGCGACACCACGCAGGCCGGGCCGCGCAGGCCGGCGGCCTCCAGGTCGTCGTTGATCTCGGCGTCGGCGGCCTGGTTCCAGCGGTGGGCCTCCTCGTCGCGGACCGGGCCGGCGGCGTGGCTGACCTCGGGGCTCACCTCGGGGCCCGGCTCGGGCCGCACCGGCGAGCGGGCCGCGTGGCCGCGCACCAGGTGACCGACCTGGTGCAGCATCCACCAGCCGATCTCCTCGACAGGGGTGGCCAGCGTGGTGCCCGGTTCCACGTACAGGTTCCAGCGGGTGTCGGCGGGGAAGGCGCGGAAGCCGGGGTCGGGGACGGGAGCGCCGGTGTCCTCGTCCGGGGCCGGTTCCAGCACGACCGGGTTGAGGGCGAAGACGGCCGAGGCGAGGTAGGGCGCCTGGTGCGCCGCCCACAGTCGCGCGGCGGCGATCCGGGCGCGCACCGCCTCATCGGTGGCGCGCGGGCGGTCGGAGGTCATGGCATGAGCCCCGCCGAGCGCAGCACCGGCGCGAGTTCGAGCATCGTCCTGGGCAGGGTCGCGCCCTCGGGCCGGCAACGGGCCAGCGACCGGGCCGCGGTCGCCGCCACGTCGGGGGCCGTGCGCGCGACCCGGGCCACCACCGCCCAGGCCCGCTCCCACGTGCCGGCCGTGGCGTCCGAGCGCACGTACGCCACCACGGCGCCGAGCAGGGCGTGCAGCCGGTCGAGCCGCTCCGGCAGCGGGGCCCGCGGGTCGTCCAGCAGGGTCTGCGGGTCGGGCAGGTCGAGGTTGCGCCGCCAGGACAGCAGCTCGAACCCGGCCGCCTCGCCGACCGCGCCGAGCACCAGCTCGGCCAGGACCGGCTCGTCCGCGCCCAGGTGCTCGCACGCGGCGACCGCCCCCGCGGCCATCTCCCAGCTGCGCGGGCTGGGCCAGCCACGTCCCGCCCGATCCGGACTGTCGGGCACCGCCAGCACGAGTTCCGGCCGCACCCGCAGGAACGCCCCGACCAGCGCCCGGGCCCTGGCGGTCTCGGCGGGCCCGGCCGTGTCCTTCACGTTGAACTCCGGTACGGGGAAGCCTCCGGTGAAGCCCTCGGCGATGTCCTCGGCCGACACCTGCCACGTCAGGTGAATGAGCCGGTTGGCCAGCGGCGCGGACAGGTCCCAGCCGTCGGCGGCCTGGTCCGGCGGGTTGGCGGCGGCCACGATCCGCACCTCGTCCGGCAGCACCAGGTCGCCGACCGTGCGCTCCAGCACCACCCGCAGCATGGCGGCCTGCACGGCCGGCGGCGCGGTGGTCAGCTCGTCGAGGAACAGCAGGCCGCCTCCCTCGGCGGCGAGCCGCTCGGCCCAGCGCGGCGGTGCGAACCAGGTGCCGCCCTCACGCAGGACCGGCAGCCCGGAGAAGTCGCTGGGCTCGCGGATCGAGCCGACCACCACCTCGACCGGCAGGCCGACGGCCGCGCCGAGCGCGGTCACCGCGGACGTCTTGCCGGTGCCCGGCGCACCCCAGAGGATGACCGGCAGATTGGCTGTCACGGCGACCGCGAGGGCCTCTCGTGTCACTGATGGAGCCGCCATGTCGTCCTCCTCGCCGCTGCCCGGATGCGGCGCGCCCGACGGGCCGTCACCGCAGTGCCGTCATCCTAGGTTGACGATCCTCCATGCGTCAACCAAAGATGACGCCACTCGGGAGGCGCCGGTGCGGATCAGGCGCGGAAGGCGGCCAAGGGGGCGGTGCAGAGGGTCTGCTCGGCGTCGTACTCGTGGAACGTGCTGACCGGCCGGAAGCCGAGGCGGGCGGCGAGCCGCAGGGATCGCGCGTTCGTGGACTGCGTCACGATCAGGACCGGCTGGTCGGGAAGCTCGGCCGCCGCGGCGCGCAAGGCGGCGGTCGTGGCCTCGAACGCGTACCCGGCCCCCCAGGCGTGGCGGCGCAGCAGGTAGCCCAGCTCCAGCTCCCCGCCCTCCTCGGTGACGTGGCCGGCGCGGTCGGCCGGCCGCCGGGACAGCATCAGCGAGCCGACGACCTGGTCCGTCGTGGTGTCCGCGACGATGAAGCTGCCGGGCGTGGAGGTCTCGCCGGCGGCCATGACCGTGCCGAGATGCCGCTCGACCTCGTCCAGCGGCCGAGGGCCGCCGAGATGTGCCTGGACCTCAGGATCGGTCGAGAGCTCGATGAGCCCGTCACGGTCGGACGCGTATACCGCCCTGCGGAGCAGGAGTCGGTCCGTGCGGATTTCCTTGACGGACAGCGTGGGCGATTGGCTCATGAGCCCGTGATCATAGAACAAGGTCACCGAATGGTAGGGTGTCGGCCATGATCCAGAAGTTCATCCGTTCGCGCTGCAGCTGAAGCGGCCTGCGCCCGCCGGTCGCCGAGCGACCAGCGCACGCGTCTTCGTCATGCCTTTTCAGCGAACGGACTGTTCTTCATGCGATCCAACCACTCTTCTTCGTCGTCGCCCACGTTCGTGCTGGTGCACGGCTCCGGCAGCAGCTCTTTCATGTGGGCCTCGGTCCAGCGTGAGCTGGCCCTGCTCGGTCACCGCAGCTACGCCGTCGACCTGCCGGGCCACGGCCTCGACGCGCAGTACCCGATCTCCTACCAGGCTCCGCAGGACCTCGACGCGTGGGCGGCCGAGCCGTCGACGCTGGCCGGGGTCACCCTGCAGGACAACGTCGACGCGGTCACCGGCGTGGTCCGGCGGCTGGCGGAGCACGGGCCGGTGGTGCTCGTGGCGGCCAGCCTCGGCGGCGTCACCATCTCCGGCGTCGGCAACGCGATCCCCGAGCTGGTGAGCCGGCTCGTCTACATCTCCGCCTGGTCGTGCGTACGGCTCCCCAACCCGATCGCGTACATGCAGGAGCCCGAGTTCGCGGACAACCTGATGGCCCCGCTGGCGGCCTTCAACGTCGGCGATCCCGCGCGGCTCGGCGTCGGCCGGGCCAACTACCGCACCGCCGACGTGGAGCTGCTCGACGCGCTGAAGGCCGCCACCCTGGCGGACGTCAGCGACGAGCGGTTCCGCGCCTTCCTCAACATCCTGCAGCCGGACGAGTCGATCGCGGTGATGACGGCCGACGCCCGCGTCGACGCCGCGACCTGGGGCACGATCGCCCGCTCCTACGTCCGGCTCACCGGCGACCGGTCGCTGCCGGTGGCCATGCAGGACAGGCTGATCGCCGAGGCCGACGCGCTCACGCCCGGCAACCCGTACGACGTGCACACCCTGGACACGTCGCACGCGGGGTTCGTCTTCAGGCCCGCCGAGGTGGCCGGCCTGCTGGACAAGGTCGTGAGCTAGCCCACTATACGGGCGGGGGTATGCTCGGTGTCATGGAGATGACCCCCGCCCTCGTGGGCGACGCGTTGACCCGGTTGCGCCGGGCGCACGGGCAGTTGGCCGGCGTGATCTCGATGATCGAGGACGGCGAGGAGTGCGCCGACGTGCTCACCCAGCTCGCCGCCGTCTCGCGGGCGCTTGACCGGGCCGGATTCAAGATCGTGGCCACCGGGCTGCGGCACTGCCAGGCCGCCCGCGAGCGCGGCGACGAGCCGCCCATGACCGAGCAGGAGCTGGAGAAGCTCTTCCTGGCGCTGGCCTGAAGTCCCGCGACGCGGGAAGGCGATGAGCGCAATGTCTGGCCCGGATACCCCCGGGGGTGTAGGAGGAATGATGAGCATCGACGTCCACGTCATCGCGACCTCGTCGCTGGGCGACCACAGCTATCTGGCCACCGACGGGCAGGTCGCGGTCGTGGTCGACCCGCAGCGCGACGTCGACCGGGTACTCGCCCTGGCCGGTCGCGTCGGCGCGCGCATCACCCACGTCGTCGAGACGCACGTGCACAACGACTACGTCTCCGGCGGGCTGGAGCTGGCCAGGCTGACCGGCGCCCAGTACGGTTTCGCCGCCGCCGACCGGCCGCCGTTCCCGCACCTGCCGCTGGCCGACGGCGACGTCGTCGAGGTTTCGCCCGAGCTGCGCCTGCGCGTCCTGGCCACGCCCGGCCACACCTTCCACCACCTGTCCTACGTGCTGGAGGGCGCCGACGGCGTGCGGGGCGTGTTCACCGGCGGCTCGCTGCTGTTCGGCACCACGGGCCGCACCGACCTGCTGGGCGCCGAGCACGCCGACACGCTCGCCCGTGAGCAGCACGCCTCGGTGCGCAAGCTGTCCGACCTGCTGCCCGGCGGCGCCGCCGTCTGGCCGACCCACGGCTTCGGCAGCTTCTGCTCGGCCACCCAGGCGTCCGGCGACGACTCCACCATCGAACGCGAGCGGCGGGTCAACCCGGCGCTGCGCCTGGCCGAGGACGAGTTCGTCAGCCGGACGCTGGCCGGGCTCGACGCCTACCCCGCCTACTACGCGCACATGGGCGTCATCAACCTGCACGGCCCCGATCCGGTCGACCTGCGCCGCCCGCCCGGCATCACCCCCGGCGAGCTGAGCGCACGGCTGGAGGCCGGCGAATGGGTGGTCGACCTGCGCCACCGCACGGCCTACGCCGAGGCCCACCTGACCGGCACCGTCAGCCTCGGCCTGGACGGCCCGATGGCCACCTGGCTCGGCTGGCTGATCGACCGGGGCGCGCCGCTCACCCTCATCGGCGAGACGCCCGAGCAGGTCGCCGACGCGCAGCGGGAGCTCGTGCGCATCGGCGTCGACCGGATCGCCGCCGCGGCCACCGGCACGCCCCGGCGGCTCGCCGACGACCCCGCCCAGGTGCGGGAGCTGCGCACGGCCACGTTCGCCGGACTGGCGGCCGCGCTGGCGGGTGACGTGCCGGCCGGGCTGCCCGCCCCCGACGTGATCCTCGACGTGCGGCTCGGCAACGAGTGGGACGCCGCCCACCTCGACGGCGCCGTGCACGTGCCGCTGCCCGAGCTCGCCGCCCGCGCCGGCGAGATCCCCGCCGGGACCGTCTGGGTGCACTGCGGCAGCGGCTACCGCGCCACCGCCGCCGCCTCACTGCTCGCCAGGACGGGACGCGAGGTCGTGCTGGTGAACGACGCCTTCGACCGCGCCGCCTCCGCCGGGCTCGCCATGGCCGCCTGACCCGCCGCGCGCCGAGAACGTACCGACCAGAAAGGCCAGCACATGACCACCCTCACCACCGCACAGGTCCGCGCCCTGCTCGACAGCGGCGCGGGCGTCCGGCTCATCGACGTCCGCAGCCCCGGGGAGTTCGCGGCGAGCCACATCCCAGGCTCGGCCAACGTCCCCCTCGACCTCATCCGCAAGCACGCCGCCGGCCTCGCCGCCCGGCACGACGACCACGTCGTCCTGGTCTGCCACTCCGGCGTGCGCGCCCGCGACGCCCACGCGATCGCCGCCGCGGCGGGCCTGCCGGCCGTGAGCGTGCTCGACGGCGGCCTGACCGCCTGGCAGAGCGAGGGCGCCCCGCTGAACCACGGGCGCGGCGCCTGGGCGATGGAACGCCAGGTCCGCATGGTGGCGGGCACCCTCGTGCTCGCCGGGGTCGCCGGCGGCATGGCCTGGCGGCCGCTGACGTGGGTGGCCGGGGCGATCGGCGCGGGCCTGACCTTCTCCGCGCTCACCGACACCTGCGCGATGGCCAGGGCGCTGTCACTGTTCCCGTGGAACCGGATCGCCTCGCCCCGGCCCGAGGCCCAGACACTGGCGGCGCTGACCGGCCGCTCGTGACCGCGAAATCTCAGGCCGTTTCGTCCGGTTCGCGCCGGGTGAGCACCAGGGCGGCGTCCTCGGTGATGGCCACCGTGTGCTCGGAGTGGGCCGTACGCGAGCCGTCGGCCGACCGGATGGTCCAGCCGTCGGGGTCGTAGACGATCCGGTCGGTCGTCCGGGCGAACCAGGGCTCGATCGCCAGCGTCAGGCCGGGCCGGAGCGCGAGGCCGCGCCCCGCCTTGCCCTTGTTCGACACGTGCGGCCCCTCGTGCATGGTGCGCCCGATGCCGTGCCCGCCGAACTCGGTGTTGACCGGGTAGCCGTAGTCGCTGGCGACCGCCCAGATGGCCGCCGAGATGTCGCCCAGGCGGTTGCCCGGCCGGGCCGCCTCGATCGCCGCCTCCAGCGCCTCCTCGGTGGCGCGGACGATCCGCAGGTCCTCCTCGGCGGGGGTCCCGACGATGACCGTACGGGCCGAGTCGGCCACCCAGCCGTCGATGCCGACCGCGAGGTCGGCCTTGAGCACGTCGCCGTCACGCAGGGTGTAGTCGTGAGGCAGTCCGTGCAGGACGGCGTCGTTGACCGACAGGCAGATGACGTTGCGGAACGGGCCGTCCCCGAAGGAGGGCGCGTAGTCCCAGTAGCACGACTCCGCGCCACGTCGTTTGATCATGCCGCGTACGTGGTGCTCAAGGTCCAGGAGGTTGACGCCCACGTCGGCGAGCCGGCCGACCTCGGAGAGCACTTCGGCGACGAACCGCCCGGCCACGTGCATGCGTTCGATCTCCGCAGGCGTCTTCAGTTCGATCACGGTTACCTCGCGTCCTAGAGTGTCGGTATAACTATACCGCCATCCGGGCGCTTGCCGGTATAGTTATACCGGCACTATCCTGGGGCGCATGGTCCGCCAACCGCTCACACGCGAGCAGATCGAAGCCGGCCGGCGTCTCGGCGCCCTCCTGCGCCACGCGCGAGCGGGCCGCGACCTGGCCGAGGTCGCGCAGGCGGCCGGCATCTCGCCGGAGACCCTGCGCAAGATCGAGACCGGACGGCTCCCGTCTCCCGGCTTCGGCACGATCGTCTGCCTCGGCGAGGCGCTCGGCCTGCCGGTCGAGGAGCTGGCGGCCACCTGGCGCGGCAGCGACCTGCCCTTGGAGGCGGCCTCGTAGCGGCCCGCCCCTCACACCACGCCCGCCGGCTCCCCCACGGCGGCGCCCGCGGGCGTCGGCTTGACGAGCGAGGCCGTCGCGCCGTCGGACGACTCCGTGCGGTAGCCCTCGGCGTGGTAGAGGGCGAGGTTGTGGCGGCTCCCGGCGCCGGTGGACAGCACGACGCGGCGGCAGTCCGCGTCGGCGGCGGCCTCGGCCCGGCGCAGCAGCCAGCGCCCGACACCCTGTCCGCGCAGGTCGGGGGCGACGCCGAGCCGGCCCACGTGCCAGTAGTCGCCCGCGCGCCGGGTGCGCACCATGCCCAGCAGCCGCCCGTCCCGCCACAGGCCCGTGCCCTGCCAGGCGCCCAGCCACGCGCGCACCTGCTCCAGCGACTCCCTTAGGGCGGAGATGTCCAGCGTGTCGTTGGCCTGAGCCTCATCCACCCAGCAGCAGCGCTGGAGCACCAGGACCTCCGCCGCGTCGTCAGGAGTCAGCTCCCGGACGTACGAGCCCGGCAGCGGCCCCGGCGTCGAGCGGATCCGCTCGCGCATCGGACGCAGGCCGTGGGCGAGGCCGACGAGCTCGTCCAGGATCCCGGCGGCGGCCGAATCGCGGGCGGCGTCCGGGCGTAGCCGCCCGTTCTCCACCGTATCGGCGATGCGCAGCGCGACCGTGGCGCCCAGCGGCACCATGCGCAGTGCCGTCACCACCTGCTTGGCGTGCTGGACCGCCCGGGTGCCCGCCGAGGTGTTGCCGTAGCTGACGAACCCCATCGGCTTCCACGCCCATTCGCGGCCGAGGTAGTCCAGGGCGTTCTTGAACGTGGCCGGCATGCCGTAGTTGTACTCGGGCGTGACGGCGATGAAGCCGTCCGCGGCGTCCACCATCGCGCTCCACCGCTTGGTGTGCTCCTGCCGGTAGACGCCGGACGACGGGTGCTCCTCCTCGTCGAGGAACGGCAGGGCCAGGTCGCCGAGGGCCACGGGCACGAGCTCCACGCCGAGTTCGGCCGCCCGGGGCGCGATCGCGTCGATCAGCCACTCCCCCACGGCCGGGCCGAGGGCGCCGGGACGGGTGCTGCACACCAGGACGAGGACACGCGTAGTTTTCGTTGACATGGAAACGACCGTACCTGGTAACTTGTTTACATGTCAAAGAAGCAGTCTCACGCCACGGTGCGCTGGCTCGAAGCCGACGAGGAACGAGCGTGGCGTGCCCTGCGGCGCATGATGATCGCGATCCAGACGCGCACCGCGCGCGACCTGGCCGAACTCGGCCTGTCCGACCCTGATTACGAGGTGCTGAGCACGCTGTCCGAACGCCCCGGCCGCACCAGCACGCTGCACGAGCAGGCCGCCAAGATGGGCTGGTCGCGCAGCCGCCTGTCCCGGCACGCCACCCGCATGGAGGCCCGCGGCCTGCTGCGGCGCGAGCCCGACCCGGACGACGGCCGGGGCTGCTACCTCGTCCTCACCGACCACGGCCTCGAAACGCTGGAGGACGCCGCCCCCGCCCACCTCGAATCGGTCCGCCGCCACGTCATCGACCGGCTCTCGCCCGCCGACCTGGCGGCCCTGGAGGAGATCGCCGGCAAACTGGAAGAGCCCACCTGACCGGTGTGAATCGTCCTAGGATGGGCCGCTATGCGGCTGGTCTGGGTCCTGCTTCTGCTGCTCACGGCGTGCGCCCCCAGCTCCGGATCACCCGCCAGGACGCCGGCGGACCCGGGCGGGTCGTGGCGGCTGACGCACACCTGGAACGGGTCCGGCGAGCACCGGTGGCACTCCGTCGCCGCCACGAGCTCGGGGCAGGCGTGGGCCTTCGTCGCGGGCGACCGGGCATTGATGATGCGGTGGGACGGGCGCGCCTGGCGGCGCACCGAGCCGCCCGGCTCCTTCACCCCGGCGGGTTACGGCTTCGGCTTCCGGACGTCACCGGCGGGTGACGACCTCTGGCTGGTGTCCGGCAGCGTGTGGCAGCGGGCGCGGGGCCAGTGGGTGAGACGCCCCCGGTCCTCTCCCTACGACGACCTCGACGTCAGGGACCTGGCGGTCCCGGCCAAGGGAGAGGCGTGGCTGGCCGAGACCGGCGAGTACGGAGGCTGGTACCTGCACCGGCGGGACGGCGGCAGGTGGAAGCCGGTGCGGAGACCCGCGGGCGAGGCGGGGTCGGCATGGCTGGAACGGGTCGCCGCCTCCGGGCCCGATCAGGTCTGGGCGATCCAGCAGGCCGGCGGCGAGACCCAGGCCATCCGGTGGGAGGGCTCCCGGTGGAGCGTCCACCCCCTGCCCCAGGTCCCGGTCCCGTCCCCCAGCCCCACCAGCGCGGGCTGCGTCAGCACGGGGTGGCCGAGGTTCTCGATCCAGGCCCTGGCCGTACCCCGCCGTGACGACGCCTGGGCCGTGGGCTCGGTCCTGGTGGAGAAGCCCGGCGCCTGCCTGCGCTACACGGCCAAGGAGGGCGTGGTCCTGCGCTGGGCGGGCGGCACGTGGAGACGGGCGGAACGCCCGATGCCCGGGACCGCGCTGACCGTCGCGCGGGCGGACACCGAGGGCGGGGTGTGGATCGCGGCCAACCCCGACCAGGGGCGCAGACCGTACCTGCTGCACGTCAAGGACGGGCGGTGGACCGAGCACCCGCTCCCCGAGGGGCCGACCGAGATCATGGACCTCGCGCCGGTGCCCGGCACCGCCCGCGTGTGGGTGTACGCCAGGCAGGGCAGCGGGGTGTCGCAGCTCTACGAACTGGCCGGGTGACCCGGGCCGGGCCCCGGCGCCCGGAGATCGCCGTTCACCGCGACGACGGCCTCGATCTCCACCGTGAGCGCGGGGTCGGCCAGCGCGGCGACGACGGCCAGGGAGTGCGCCGGGACGTCGCCGCCGGGATACCACGCGTCGAACACCTCGTCCCGGGCCGCACGGAAGCCGGGCAGGTGCTCCGCGCCGGCCACGAAGGTCAGCAGCTTGACCACGTCGTCCGGCCTCGCCCCGCACGCGTCCAGCACGGACCGCAGGTTGGCGAACGCCTGGCGGGTCTGCGACAGGGCATCCGGGCCCGCGAGCGAGCCGTCCGCCAGGTTCCCCACCTGCCCCGAGACGAACACCAGCGTGGTGCCCCCCGGCACCGCGGCCACATGGCTGTAGCGGCCGACGGGCGCCGGGACCCCGGCAGGGTTCCAGCGGTTGATCATGACGCTCGCCTCTTCCGGTCTCGCAGCGCGTCGACGGCCCGTTCGACGTCGGCGCCGTCGTTGAAATAGTGGAAGCCCACCCGCAGCCGGTCGCCGAGCAGGGTGGCGCGCACGCCCTCCCGGGCCAGCCGGGCCCGGACCGCGTCCGGGTCGCTGACGCGCACCACCGCGATGTGGCTCCCGCTGCCGGGAAGGGGGGCGCCGGCCTCCGTCTCGGCCACGCGTTCCCGGAACTCGGCGGCCAGCCGCAGGCAGTGGCGCTCGACACTCTCGGCGTCGAGAGCGAGCAGGAGGTCCAGCGCGGGCAGCGCGCCGACCCAGGACAGCCAGGCGGGCGAGGTGTCGCAGCGCGCCGCGCTGCCGGCGGTGACGTACGGCCCGCCGAAGTAGCCGTGCGGGGGCTCGGTGGACTTCCAGCTCGGCAGCAGCGGAACCAGCCCGCCGACGTGGTCGGGCGCCGTGACCAGCCAGGCGGCCCCGCGCGGGCACAGCATCCACTTGTAGCCGTGCACGGCGAGGTAGTCGGGGCGTACGCGGTCGAGGTCGAGGCGGAGCGCGCCGAGCGACTGGGTCGCGTCGACGAACAGCCGCGCGCCCACGCCGTCCGCGGCCCGGCGCAGCGCGGGCAGGTCGGCGCGGTGGCCGTCGATCGACAGCACGTCGCTGACGGCGAGCAGCGCGGTGCGCGGATCGAGCGCCGCCACCAGGTCCTCGGTCCGGGTGCGGCCGTCCCGGGGCGGCACCAGCGTCACCTCGTGCCCGGCGGACTCCAGTTGCCGCCACGGGAACAGGTTGCTCCGGAACTCCTGGGCGGGCACCACGATCCGGCCGGGCGGCAGGGACTTGGCGACCGTCGCGGCGGCCTCGGCGACCGAGCCCACGACGGCGACCCGCTCCTCGGCGACACCCAGCAGGCGGGCGACCGAGCTCCTGGCGGCGCCGGAGGCGCGGTCCCACTCCTGCCAGTCGAAGTCGCCGTACAGCCATGAGTCCAGGGCCGCCTGCAGCGCGTGCGCGACCTCGAGCGCGGCGGGCGGGCTCGCCGGCGTGTCCAGCCAGACGTGGCGCTGCAACGCGGGGAAGCGCGACCGGAACTGCTCGGAGCTGAGCATGTGATCCTTCCGGGTCCGTCGGTTCTGCGGTTGGCAGTATGGCCCGCGGCCCCGCGCACCGGCCCCGGGCCGGCCCGGCCTTTTCGCTATAGTCGAAAACTCGCTTCGACGGACCCGTGACCTGCCCGCTCACGGCATAGCGTGCGGGCGACCAGCCCGGGAGCCAGCATGACCGACACCGCCCTGTCGCCATCCGCCGTCGAGGGCGACGGCAGCCTGCAAACCCTGCTGCGAGGTATCGACGTGCTGCGCGCCGTCGCCCTCGCGGACGGTCAGGCCACGGCCAAGAGCCTCAGCCGGCAGCTCGGCCTCAGCCTCGGCCGCTGCTACCACATCTTGCGCACGCTCAAGGCGGGCGGCTACGTCGTGCGGCTGCCCGGCGGGCGCATCGACGTCGGCCCGGGCGGCGCCTCCCTCGGCAGGCAACTGCGTGCCAGGTTCGAGCCCCTTCCCGAGCTGTTCGCGATCCTGGCCAGGCTGCACGCCCGGACGCGGGAGACCTCGTACGTCAGCGGCTGGCACCACGGCGTCATCACCCTGCTGCAGTTCATCGCCGGTGAGCAGGCGCTCGGCGTACGCGGCCTGGACGTCGGCTACACCGGCGACACGCACGCCCGCGCCTCCTGCAAGGCGGTGCTGGCGCACCTGCCGCACGAGCAGATCGAGATCATGTTCGGCGGGGTCGAGCTGCGGCGGCTGACCGCGCGCACCCTCGGCGACGTCGACAGCCTGACCGTGGAGCTCGGCAACATCCGCAGGCAGGGCTTCGCGCTCGACCTGGAGGAGTTCAGCGACGGCATCTGCTGCGCCTCCGCCGCGTACTTCGACCAGGACGGCGCTCCGGCGGGCTCGTACACGGTGTCGGTGCCCGCCACGCGGTTCAGGACCGCCCAGCGCGACCTGATCGCCGCCGTGCAGGAGGCCGCCGCCATCGCGACGAACCTCCTGAGCGGTCATCACCTGGCCGTGCCCGGCCGCGACTGACCGGACGC
Organism: Nonomuraea sp. NPDC023979; assembly: GCF_040639085.1. Lineage (NCBI taxonomy): Bacteria > Bacillati > Actinomycetota > Actinomycetes > Streptosporangiales > Streptosporangiaceae > Nonomuraea > Nonomuraea sp. NPDC023979. The sequence goes on along the minus strand of NZ_JBEZZG010000012.1, from coordinate 109,316 downwards.
CCGCCCGTCACGTGGCCGTCACGCGGCCGTCGCGGGCGTGAACATCGAGAGCAGCCGCCCGGCCACCGTGTCACGGCCGGGGATCGCGGCCCGCTGGAGCGCGGGCGCGGCGGGGATCCGCAGGTCCTCGGTGGCGATCCGCAGCGGCGGCGCCGACAGCGGCACCCCGCGCTCGACCACCCGCGCGACGACCTCCGCGCCGAAGCCGCCGGTCAGGTTGGCCGCGTGGACCACCGCCAGGCGGCCCGTACGCGAGACGCTGTCCACGACGGTGTCCGTGTCGAACGGGTCGATCCAGCGGGCGTCGATCACCTCCACGCTGACGCCGGACGACTCCAGGACCCGGGCGGCCTCCAGCACCGTGTGCAGCATCGGCCCCCAGGTCACCACGGAGAGGTCGGACCCCGCGCGGTGGACGCGCGCGCCGCCGATCGGCGCCCGGGGCCCGTCCTGGTCGACCGGGCCCTTGAGCGAGTGGTAGAGCTCCCGGCTCTCGATGACGACGACCGGATCGTCGCAGCCGATCGCAGCCAGCAGCAGGTCGTAGGCGTCCTGCGGGGTGGCGGGCAGGCACACCCGCAGGCCGGGGACGTGCGCGAACAGCGCCTCCACGCTCTGGGAGTGCTGGGCGCAGGAACCGGGTGTCGCGCCCTGCTGGGTGCGTACGGTCATCGGCGCGGTCAGCCTGCCCCGGGAGGCGTACCGGACGTTGGCCGCCTGGTTGATCAACTGGTCGAACGCGACGAACGCGAAGTCCGCCCACATGATCTCCACGATGGGCCGCAGCCCCATCATGGCCGCGCCCACGGCCCCGCCGAGGATGGCCGACTCGGAGATGGGCGTGTCGAAGACGCGCTCGCCGAACTCCCGGCGCAGGCGGCGGGTCACGCCGTGGACCCCGCCGGGGAGCGCGACGTCCTCGCCGAACAGCAGGGTGCCCGGGTCCTCCGCGAGGGCGCGGCGCAGCGCGGCGTTGACGGCCTGGGCGTAGGTGATCTCAGCCATGCACGTGCTCCTTCACGGTGGCGGGGTCGGCCGGCGGAGCGGCGAGCGCGGTGACCGCCGCGGCCGCGATCTCGGCGCGCGCCCGGGCCTCGACCGCGGCGAGCTCCGCGTCGCCGGCCCCTGCCGCGCGCAGGGCCGAGGTCAGCACGACGATCGGCTCCGTGGCGCGGGCGGCCTCCACCTCGTCACGCGGCCGGTACGTCTGCGCGTCGCCGATGTAGTGGCCGACCAGCCGCTGGGTGTGCGCCTCGACGAGGACGGGCCCCCGGCCGGACCGGCAGGCGTCCACCGCCTCGGCGACCACGCGCCGGACGGCGCCGACGTCGTTGCCGTTCACCCACGAGCCCGGCATGCCGTACGCGGCGGCGCGCGAGACCAGGTCGTCGTCCCTGACCATCGCGGCGATCGGCGTCAGCTCGGAGTACCGGTTGTTCTCCACCACGAAGACGACCGGCAGGTCGAAGGCGCTCGCCATGTTCATGGCCTCGTGGACGGCGCCCTGGTTCATCGCCCCGTCGCCGAACACCGCGAGCGCGACCCGGCCGGAGCCGTCGTACCGGGCGGCCAGCGCGGCGCCGACGGCGATGGGGGCGTGCGCACCCACGATGGAGTTCTCGCCGTAGAAGCCGTGGCCGGGATCCGACAGGTACGCCGAGCCGGCCCGCCCGCCGTTGGTGCCCGTCTCCCGGCCCAGCAACTCGGCGAACAGCGCCGCCGGGTCGGCGCCGCAGGCCAGCGCCCAGCCGTGACCTCGGTAGGTGGCGAACACGGCGTCACGCGTCAGGTCGAGCGCGGCGCAGGCGCCCACCGGGACGGCCTCCTGGCCGATGCACAGGTGGACCGACCCGGCGATCCGCTCCTCGACCCGCAGGCGGGTGACGGTCTCCTCGAAGACCCGGATCCGCCACAGTCCGGCCAGATCCGCCAGCGCGGTTTGGGTAGGGGGATGAGGCAACGGGTCCGCCTTTCCTGGGAGTCGTGACGGCACTCACTGTGCGTCCGTCCCCCTGCCGCCTCCACCGCGCGACGGCCCGCTTTCGACTATCTGCAAATGAATCGCCCCTACGCCAGGATGGCCTCATGCGCCTCGTGACCGATGACGAGCGCCGTGCCCGGCTGGGCGTACGGCACGCTCTCGCGCCCACGGCCAAGGCGGCCTCTCCCGAGGAGGCCGCGCGTGCGGTGGTGTGCCTGCACGCCACCGACCCACCGAGCGTGCACCTGTCCTGCTGGGCACGCGTCGGCGCGCTCGACGTCGACGACGTCGAACGGGCGCTCTACGGGACGCGTTCCCTCGTCCGGCAGCAGTCGATGCGCGAGACCCTGTTCGTGTTCCCCCGTGATCTCGTGCCGGCGGTGTGGGGAAGCGCCTCGGCCCGGGTGGCCGCGATCCATCGCAACCGGCTGGTCAGGGACCTCGAACGCTGGGGCCCGGCAGCGGAGGGGCAGGGGGCCGCCTGGCTCGCGACCGCGGAGAAGGCGGTGCTGGCGCACCTGGCAGACGGCGTGCCCCGCTCCTCGAAGCAAGTACGCGAGGAGGTGCCCGAAGTCGCCGGCTTCATCGAGCAGGCCCCCGGCAAGTCCTGGGGAGGCCGGATCGCGCTCGCTCCGCGCGTGCTCACCCAGCTGAGCCTGGACGGCGTGGTGGCGCGCGCGGCCAACGCCGGAGCCTGGTACACGAGCCGCCCGACCTGGACGACGACCCGGGCGTGGTGGAGGGACGAGGTGCCCGAGGCGCTCGCGGCGCGGCAGGGCTATGCCGAGCTGGTGTCGCGGTGGCTGTGGTCCTACGGCCCCGGCACCGTCGAGGATCTCGCCTGGTGGCTCGGCGCCACCAAGTCCGCGGTCCGCACCGCGCTGGACGACATCGGAGCGCAGCGGGTTTCTCTGGCCGACGGCTCGGTGGGGTGGCTGCGCGAGGACGACCTCGCCCCGGTCGCCGCCGCCGGGCCGTGGGTCGCGCTGCTGCCGTTGCTCGACCCGACCGTGATGGGCTGGAAGGCCCGCGCCTTCTACCTCGGTGCGCACACGTCCCATTTGTTCGACAGCGCGGGCAACGCCGGGACCACCGCCTGGGTCGACGGGCGCGTCGTCGGCGCGTGGGTGCAGGATGCGGACGGCGTGGTCGAGCTGCGCCTGCTCGACGACGACGTCTCCGCGCAGGCCCGCGAGGCGTTGGCGGACGAGGCGCGGCGGCTGAGTGCGTGGCTCGACGGTCGCCGGGTGTTCGCCGTCTACCCCTCTCCGGCCATGCAGCCCGGCTTCGGGCGCTGACCCAGGCGCACATGACGTCGGCCGATGTCCTCCATGCGACATGGTCTGGCCCCGTCGCGGATTGTGGCCATCGGCGGCGGATCATAGCGTCGTCGGGTGCCGATGATCGTGTTGTGTCTTGTCCAGTTCATGCTCGTGCTCGATGACACCGTCGTGAACGTCGCTCTGCCCAGCATCCGCGATGAGCTGGGATTCAGCGCGTCCGGGTTGCCCTGGGTCGTCAACGCCTACTTCCTGGCCTTCGGCGGGCTGCTGCTGTTGTGCGGCCGGATGGCGGATCTGCTGGGCCGCCGCCGCGTCTTCCTCATCGGGGTGGCGCTGTTCGGTGTGGCCAGCCTGGCCTGCGGGCTCGCGCAGGAGCCGTGGCAGCTCGTCGTCGGGCGGTTCGTGCAGGGCGCGGGTTCTGCGATGGCCGGCCCGGCGGCCATGTCGATGATCACGTTGCTGTATCCGGGACCGGAGGAGCGCACCAGGGCGCTCGGCGTCTGGGGCGGCATCGCCGCCCTGGGCGGGACCTCGGGCCTGGTGCTGTCCGGGGCGCTGACCGACCTGCTGTCCTGGCGGGGGATCTTCCTGATCAACCTCCCCGTCGTCGCCGTGGCCCTGGTGCTGCTCCCCCGCCTGATCCCCGAGTCCCGTGCTCCGGGCCGGCGCGGCCTCGACGTTCCCGGCGCGGTCCTGGTCACCGGCGCTGCGGTGTCGCTGGTGTACGGGCTGCTGCGGGCCGGAGAGACCGGCTGGAGCGACCCGGTCGCCGTCGGCGCCGTCGTGCTCTCCGCCGCCTTGGCGGTGGCGCTCCTGGTGGCCGAGTCACGGGCGGCGGCGCCGCTGGTGCCCCGGTCGTTCCTGGCCTCGCGGACGCGGGCGGTCGCCAACGGCGCGACCCTGCTGTTCTCGATGGCGATGTACGCGATGTCGTTCCTGCTCATGATCCAGATCCAGACCGTGCTGGGCTACAGCCCGCTCCTGGCCGGAATCTCCTACCTGCCCTACGGCGCCGGCATCCTGGCGGGCATGTGGCTGTCCTCCCGCGCCTCGCTCAGGATCGGGACGCGCTGGGCGCTCCTGCTGGCGTTCCTGGTCAACATCGCCGGGCTGCTGCTGCTGTCCGGCGTGGCGGCGGGCGACACCTACGCCGCCCACGTCCTGCCCGGCATGCTCGTCCTGAGCGTGGGCAACGGGCTGAGCCTGCCCGTGCTGGCCGTGGCCGCGGTCGACGGCACCACCGAGGAGGACGCCGGTCTCGGATCGGCCCTGTTCACCTCCGTCCAGCAGATCGGCGGCGCCGTCGGGGTGGCCGCGCTGGCCGTCATGGGCTATGCGGACGGGCTCACAGCGGGCGCGGTCTGCGTGGCGCTCGGCGCGGTGCTCATCGCCGTGCTGCTGCCGTCGCGTGCCGTCAGCGGAAGCCTTCCGGCCGCCGCTCCCCGATGAGTGCCTCGCCCGAAGCGCTGGCCGCGATCCGCGATGAGGTCACACCATGTCGCCGTGGGGACATAGTCTGCAGAGCATGATCGAGGCCGGCGAATCCGCGGTCCCGGCCGCGGTGGGCGTGATCGTCGTCGGGCACTTCCCGCTGTCGTCGGGAGAGTGGATCTCCCCGCACAGCCACACGCACCACCAGCTGGCCTGGACGCGGAGCGGCGTCCTCAGCGTCGCCGTGGACGACGCGTACTGGGTCCTGCCGCCCACCCGGGCCCTGTGGCTGCCGGCGGGGGTCGTCCACCGGACCGGCGCGACCCGCGACGCGCTGCTGTGCAGCCTCTACCTCGATCCGGCGCGGTGCGCCCTGGACTGGGCGGAGCCCACCGCGGTCGGCGTCGACGGGCTGCTGGCCCACCTGATCGCCCATCTCGCCCGTGAAGACCTCGCCGATGACGCGCGGCTGCGGGCCGAGGCGGTGGTGCTGGACCTGCTGCGCCCCTTGCCTGCCCTGCCCATCGACGTTCCGCTCCCCGTGGACGAACGCGTACGCGCCGTGGCCGGCACTCTGCTCGCCGACCCCTCCGACTCCCGGAGCCTGGACGCCCATGCCCGCTCCATCGGAGTGAGCCGGCGCACCCTGACGCGGCTGTTCGTCCGTGACACGGGGATGAGCTTCGACCGCTGGCGCACGCACATGCGCCTGCGGGCCGCCCTGCCTCTCCTCGCCGAGGGCCGGCCGGTGTCGCAGGTGGCGCACACGGTGGGGTACGCGACCCCGAGCGCCTTCCTCGCGGCGTTCCGCCGGACCGTCGGCACCTCACCCGGGCGCTACCTCAACGGAGAGGCCGTTCTGGACGTTTGATCCAGCAAACTGCGTGCGTTTGCAGTTATAGCGCGTGTGCAACTATTGTTCAGGCTTGTTACATGCACAAGCAATCGTACGTAAGGGTAGCGCTCGTGCCTCTCGCACTCCTCGCCCTGGCCATCGGGGCCTTCGGGATCGGCACCACCGAATTCGTGATCATGGGCCTGCTGCCCGAGATCGCCACCGACTTCGGGGTGTCCATCCCCACCGCGGGACTCCTGGTCACCGGCTACGCGATCGGCGTCGTCATCGGCGCCCCGCTGATGACGACGCTCGGCACCAGGGTCAGCCGCAAGACGGTGCTGATCCTGCTGATGGGCCTGTTCGTGGCCGGCAACGCGCTCTCCGCGCTGGCGCCGGGCTTCGGGCTGATGCTGACCGGCCGCGTGGTGGCCTCGTTCGCCCACGGCGCGTTCTTCGGCATCGGCTCGGTGGTCGCCGCCGGCCTGGTCGCCCCGGGCAAGAAGGCCGGCGCGATCGCCACCATGTTCACCGGGCTGACCGTCGCCAACATCGTGGGCGTGCCGCTGGGCACCTTCATCGGGCAGGCGGTGGGCTGGCGTACCACCTTCGCGATCGTCGCCGCGCTCGGCGTGGCCGGGCTGCTCGGCATCGCCGCCCTGGTGCCCGCCATGCCCCAGGCCCAGGGCGCCCGCCTGCGCGGGGAGCTGCACGCGTTCCGCAACCCGCAGGTGCTGCTCGCGATGGCGATGACCGTGCTCGGCTTCGGCGGCGTCTTCGCCGCGATCACCTACATCGCGCCGATGATGACGCAGGTCGCCGGCTACTCCGGCAGCGCCATCACCTGGCTGCTGGTGCTGTTCGGCATCGGCATGTTCCTCGGCAACCTGCTCGGCGGCCGGTATGCCGACCGGGCGCTGATGCCGCTGCTGTACGCCACCCTCGGTGGGCTCGCGATCGTGCTCGCGCTGTTCACCGTGACCGCGCACAACAAGGTCCTCGCCGCGCTGTCGATCCTGCTCATCGGGGCGCTCGGCTTCGCCACCGTCCCGCCGCTGCAGAAGCGCGTGCTCGACCAGGCGCACGGCGCGCCGACGCTGGCCTCCGCGGTCAACATCGGCGCCTTCAACCTCGGCAACGCCCTGGCCGCGTGGCTGGGCGGAATCGTCATCGCCGCCGGCCTCGGCTACACGGCCCCGAACTGGGTCGGCGCCCTCCTGGCCGCCGCCGCGCTGGGTCTCGCCCTCTGGTCGGCGGCCCTGGAACGCCGCGCCCCCGCACGCGAGGCAAAGGCCGTCATGCCCGCCCCCGCCCACCACTGATCCCGTCCATCACGTAAGGAACAGAACGACCATGACCATCCCGACCGTGACGCTGAACAACGGCGTCCAGATCCCTCAGCTCGGCTTCGGCGTCTTCCAGGTCCCCGACGACGAGACCACCGCCGCCGTCACGGCCGCGCTCGAGGCCGGGTACCGCAGCATCGACACGGCCGCGATCTACGGCAACGAGACCGGTGTCGGCCGGGCGCTGGCCGCCTCGGGCCTGCCGCGCGAGGAACTGTTCATCACGACCAAGGTGTGGAACGCCGACCAGGGGTACGACGCCACCCTGGCCGCCTTCGACGCCAGCCTCGCCAAGCTCGGGCTCGACGTCGTCGACCTCTACCTGATCCACTGGCCCGCCCCCGCGCGCGCGGCCTCTACCTGGACTCCTGGCGAGCTCTGGAGCGCCTGGTCCAGGAAGGCACGATCCGCGCCGCCGGTGTCTCCAACTTCCAGGCCGCCCACCTCGAACGCCTGCTTGACGCCGGCACGATCACCCCGGCCGTCAACCAGATCGAGCTGCACCCCGGCCTGCAGCAGGCCGAGCTGCGCACCTTCCATGCCGAGCACGGGATCGTCACCGAGGCGTGGAGCCCCCTCGCCCAGGGCGCGGTCCTGGACGACCCGGCGATCACCGCGATCGCGGCCAGGCTCGGCAGGTCCCCCGCCCAGGTGGTGCTGCGCTGGCACCTGCAGCTGGGCAACGTCGTCATCCCGAAGTCGGTCACCCCCGCCCGTATCCGTCAGAACCTCGACGTGTTCGACTTCCGGCTCACGGGCGAGGACATGGCGTCGATCACCGCCGCCGACCGCGGGCTGCGCACCGGCCCGCACCCGGACGAGCTGGACTGACGGGCATGTCCGCATCCGGTGGGCCGCTGCCTTCCGGCCGCCGGGGTGTCACCGGTCCAGCCCGGCCGCCGCCTCGGTGAGCGGCCGGGCCGTGCTGGCACGGCGCGCGGCGACGAGGCCGAGCACGCCGATGGCGACCATCAGCCAGCCGCCCGTGACCGGGAACTCGATGACGCACAGCAGGGCGCCGCTGATGATCAGGTACCAGCCGACCTGGGCCGGGAAACGTCCGGTGGCGTGGGCCAGCGTCCGGGCCAGGGTGCCCAGCGCCAGGAGCAGGATGCCGGCGGCGAAGAAGTAGAGCGTGTATTCGCGCTTGTAGTAGTCGGCGGCGGCGGTGTCGGCGGCGGAGGCCCAGAAGCCGTCACCGGCCATGTCGGCCCAGGAGTTCGGCGTCGCGAGGGCGTAGGCGAAGTGCACGATCGCCAGCGCGATGATCAGGCGGGGAACCCATCGGGTCAGTGCGTTCATGTGGTGTGCTCCCACTCGTCCGGGCCAGGCGCGCAGGGTCGCGCCCGCTTACCAGGCGGACCATACCATACCGGATCGTATGGTCCTTTGCGCTGGTGAGCGGGCGCGCGCGGAGCCCGGTCAGCCCACCTGCTGGGCGCACTTGGAGAGCGCCTGCTCGGCCTCCTTGTTCCCCGTCAGGCCCTTGATGTCGTCGGCCGATTTGAGGGAGCCGTCCATGTAGCTTTGCAGGCTCTCCGCGTCACCGTATTTCAGGGCGACGTCCGCCAGGCAGGACAGGGCCGGCTCGGGCATGCCCTTCATGTCCGCCTCGGCCTTCAGCTTCTCCGTGAAGCTCGCCTTGTCCACGCCGCCGCCGCAGGAGGCGAGGCCGAGGGCGAGCGTCGTCGCCACGCATCCCAGCATGACGGAGCGTACGGTACGGGAAAAACGCATGATGCGACCTTTCTGAGGTGCGGGAAGCCACTGAATTCAAGGAGTAATTCGGCCGCCCGGGCATTTCACGGGCGGCCCCTCGTTCCTTGATCGGAAAAGGTACCATACGGAATGGTATGCCCTGCCAGGACGTACAATTCCGGCTGTGAATGGGACAATTGCGGCATCAGCGGTCAAATACGTGCTGGGCGCAAGCGAGGACCCCGAGCGGCTGGCCCGGGAGACCGGCCTGTCCGATCACGAGCTCCCCTCCCGCGTCCCCGCCGACGCCGTGGACGAGCTCTGGACACGGGCGGCGAGGCTGAACGGCGACCCGGACTTCGGGCTGACGCTCGGGCGGGCGTACCAGCCGGGCACGTTCGGCCTGCTGGACTTCCTGTTCCTGAGCTCGGACACGCTGGCGGGCGCGTTCGGCGCCGCCGTACGGAACGTGGGGGTGCTCTCCACGGGCGGGTCGTACGGCTGGAGCGAGCACGACGGGCTGGTCACGCTGAGCCGGAGCCTGCCGACGCAGAACAGGCACGCGGTCACGTTCCTGCTCGGCTGGCAGCTCGCGCTCGTCCGCGTGGCCGCCGGGAAGCCGATCACCCCGGTCCACGTCGGGCTGGCCATGCCCGCGCCGCACCGTCACGGCGACCTGGCCGAGGTCTACGGCTCCCCCGCCGTCGACTTCGGCCGGCCGGCCAACTCGCTGACCTTCCGCCGCTCCGAACTGGAGATCCCGCTGGTCGGAGCCGATCCGGTGACGGCGGCGATGCTGCGACGCCGGGCCGCGCAGCTCCTCCCCGCCGAGGAGAGCTGGCGGGACAGGGTGCGGGCCTACCAGGCGCAGCATCTCGGCGACCTGGAAGCCGCGGCCAGGCACTTCGCGATCAGCCCGCGCAGGCTCCAGGAACTGCTCAAGCGGGAGGGCACGAGCTGGCGGCGTGAGCTCGAAGCGGTCCGCGGCGACCTGGCGGTGGAGATGCTGGGCGACGGCAGCCTGCCGACGGCGGTGATCGCGCGGCGGCTGGGATATTCGGACGAGCGGGCCTTCCGCCGGGCCTTCCGCCGCACGTACGGAAGGTCGCCCCAGCAGCATCGCGGGGGCGCGTGAAAGGTCCCCCGGGCCACGCCTCCGGTCCTTACCGGCCGACGCGGCGCGGCCGTAGCTTCGCCCCCATGACGCAGAACACCACGCTGCAGCGCAGCAACGCGACCCACTATTTCTTCGGCGACCGCGACATGGACTTCATCTTCCAGTGGTCGCTGGGCGCGGCGAAGACCGGCGGGCTGGACTCCGGCGAGCTGTTCCACATCGCCTCCCGGATCGAGGACGGAGACACGGCCGGCTGGGTGGCGGAGTTCGAGGGCTTCGGCGACGCCCAGCGGGCCCTGGCCGAGCGGTGGGCCGGACAGGGCCGCAGGCGGAGCGCCGGCGAGGTCATGATGAAGGCCTACTACGCCTACCGGCAGGCGTGGCAGTTCGCCGGCCGCGGCGAGCGGTTCCTCCCGTTGATCTCCAAGTACGAGGCCGCCTTCAGGCGGGCCGTGGAGCTGCTGGCTCTCCCGATGACCTTCATCGAGGTGCCGTTCGAGGGCGCGTCGCTGCCGGGTCTGCGGATCGACGCCGGCCCCGGCACGCCCACGTTGATCGTGATCGGCGGCGGGGACACGAGCAAGGAGGACATGTACCACCTGGCCGGGCGCAACGCCTGGGAACGCGGCTACACCACGGTCATCGTCGACCTGCCGGGGCAGGGCAGCACGCCGCTGCGCGGGCTGCACCTGATGGCCGAGACCGAGCGGCCCGTCGGCGCGATCGTCGACCACCTGGTGGGGACCTACGGGCAGGACACCGCGAAGCTGGCGATCATCGGGTTCTCCGGCGGCGGCTACATGATCAGCCGGGCGCTGATGTCCGAGCGCAGGATCGCCGCCGGCGTCGCCAGCACCCCGATCCTCGACTTCGGCGCGGTGCTGCCCGTCGAGGTGGTCGAGGCGATGGCGACCGACGGGGCGATGAAGGACAGCTTCCGGATGTACCTGTGGCGCTCGGGCCTGGCCGAGCCCGTGGACTTCGCCCGTCTGCTGGCGACCTTCACCACCGACCCGGGCGAGATTCGCAGCGCGTTCCTGTCGATCGCCGGGCTGAGCGAGTCGCCGGTCCTCGTCGACCAGGCGCGGCGGTTCCACGAGGCGCTGCCGGTGGAGCGCAAGACCCTGCTGGAGTTCGACGCCGCCTCGGGCGCCGACGCGCACTGCCAGGTCAACAACCCGACCCGGCTCGCCCAGGAGGCCGTGGACTGGCTCGACGTGACACTCGGCGTACGGGCCTGACCCGGCGGGCCCCGGCGCCCGTCACGGGCTCCCGGCCCGCCAGCCCCTGCCGATCATCCGGACCAGCGCCGGGTCCACGACCAGGCGGCGGAAGGGGCGGATGACGGCCATGTACGCCCTGCCGAACAGGCCGTTCGGCTTGACCAGCACCGCCATCTGCCCCCGGTGGCCGCCCGTGCCGTCCGGGACCCAGCCGATGTGCATGACGGTGTGCACGGTGCGGTTGGCCAGCTCCGCCGCCCATTCGGCGCCGGTCAGATAGACGGAGGTGAGCGGCACCGCGCGGGGGTCCGGGCCGCGCGGGCCGTCACGCAGGTCGGCGGGCAGCCGGTGACGCAGTGACTCCACCCGCGTGCCGACGCCCGAGCCCGGCCCGTCCCAGCCGAACAGCGCGCCGAGCCTCCAGCGCAGCGCGAACAGCCACCGGCTCGGCCCGGAGAACCGGCCCGCGCCGCCCGCCATCTGGGCGACCAGCCGGTCCAGGTCGCCGGGGCCGCCGGGCGTGGGCAGCGCCCACACGTCCTCCAGCCGGAAGTCGGGTGCCACGGCGTGGATGCGCCACGGGACGGAGGTGTGGGCGGTGTCCGGAAGTCTCATGAGCGGGCGGCCTCCCATTCGGCCATCAGGGCGAACAGCGCGAACCTGTCGAGCACCGGCTGGCCGGGGCGGATCTCGCGATAGCGCTGGTAGACGTTGACCACGACCCGCTCGGCGTCCAGCCAGGCGGCGTACTGCGCCAGGTCGATCCCGAACGCCGCCTCCCGCAGGTCCAGGCCCTTGGCGTGGGCGGCGTCCGCCTGCTCGACGACGTGGCTCAGGTAGTCCCGTACGGCGCGGACGCCGGCGGCGTCGGTCACCGGGCCGTGGCCGGGCACGACGGTCGGCGCGTCCAGCGCGATCATCGTGTCGCAGGCGGCGATCCAGTTGGCGATCGGCCCGCTCCACACGATCGGCGTGCAGCCGACGAACAGCAGGTCCCCGGCGAACAGCACGCCCGCGGCGGGGACGTGCACAACCGTGTCGGCCCCGGTGTGCGCGGGGCCGAGGTCGAGCAGGCGCACCTCCCGCCCGCCCACCTCGACGCTCAGCCGCCGTTCGAAGGTCTGGTCGGGGGCGCGCAGCCGGATGCCGCCGAAGTCGTAGTCGCCGAAGCGCGCGCGCAGGTAGCGCGAGAGCGTCGGCCCGAGGTCCATCACCTGGAGGGCGGCCGTCAGCTCCGGCGGCAGCTCGGTGCGCATCTCGTGCGCGGTGCCCTCGGCGGCGATGACGCGCACCGAGCCGGCCAGCAGCTGCCCGCCGTGCGTGTGGTCGCCGTTGGCGTGGGTGAGCACGTGGTGGCTGATGGGGTGCCGGTCGGTGACGGGCCGCATGCCGTCCAGCATCGCGGCGGTGAGCCGCAGGTCGTACAGGGTGTCGACCAGCAGCGACGCGCCGTCTCCGGCGACCAGCCCGGCGTTGCTGCGGCCGTAGCCGCCGTCCGGCAGCAGCCATGCCCACACGCCGTCGCCGACCTGGTGCAGACCTTCGGTGTACGGCACGGCGGAGCGGGCCGGGTTGACCCGCGCGGGACGCGGGACGGCGGCCGGGTCGGGCCGCCGCGGCAGCGGGTGCGGGGCGGTGGCGGCGCGCACGGTCTGCCGCACCTCCCCCAGCCCGTCGGCGTGCAGCCGCACCACGTCGCCGTCCTTGAGCCAGCCGCGGAACGCGCCGAGGTCGCCGAAGTCGAGGTGTTCGAGCAGGCAGCAGCCGGGCACGGTGCCGGAGCCGAAGACGTCCCCGGGCCGGAGCTCCACGCCGCGCGAGGCGTACGAGACGACCTCGGCGAAGGACCAGTCCATGGCGTCGGTGCGGCCTTCGCCGACCACCTCGCCGTTGACCTCGGCGCGGACGCCGAGCGCGAGCCTGCCGTCCGGGCCCGTGGGCAGCTCGTCGGGGGTGACCAGCCACGGCCCGAGCGTGGTCGCCCCGTCCTTGCCCTTGGCCTGCCCGATCTTGAGCTGGCTCTCCAGCCCTTGCAGGTCGCGGGCGCTCCAGTCGCACATCAGCGTGTAGCCGGCGATGTGGCTCCCGGCCTGCTCGGGGGTCAGGTCGCGGCCCGGGGCGCCGATCACCGCGGCGATCTCCAGCTCGAAGTCGAACCAGGCGCTGCCGGGCGAGACGGGCACGTCGTCGTGCGGCCCGACGACGGTGGCGGGGTTGCCGAAGTAGAAGGCCGGGATCTCGTACCAGGTCGGTACGAGCTCGCCGGAGGCGCCCATGGCGCGCAGGCAGCCGCGCATGTGGTCGAGGAAGCACAGGCAGTCGCGGATGGACGGGGGTGTGGGGATCGGCGCCTTCAGCGTGACGCCGGCCAGCGGGACGACCTCGCCCGGCTCGGCCAGTGCCCGCTCCCTCGCCTCCCGCAGCCCGCCGGCGAGCAGACCGGCGAGCGTGACGCCGGGCGGGAGGGGGTGGACGAGGTCACCGTCGAGGACCCCGGCTCGGTCGCCGTCGGCGGTGGCATAGGTGACGAAGCGCACGATGCTCTCCTGTGTTGGCCAACATAGAATATGATTGCTAGCACACAAGGAGGGTGTGTGACAACGCGACGAGAGCAGACCAGCCACGAGAGCCGCGAACTGATCCTCACCGCGGCCGCGGAGCTGTTTGCCGAGAAGGGCTACCGGCAGACGACGTTCGTCGACGTGGCCGAGCGGTCCGGGATCAGCAGGGGCTCCATCCCCTGGCACTTCGGCAGCAAGGAGGGCCTGCTGCTGGCCGTGCTCGAACGCTCGGTGGCGGCGATCCGCGCGGGCCTCGACGCCGACGAGCCGGACCCCGGGCCGCTCTGGGAGGCGGAGGACGAGTTCGAGGCGCTGTTCACCGCGCCGACCACCAAGCTGTTCGTCACGCTCCTGGTCGAGGCGCTGGAGCCGGGCTCCCCCATCCAGAGCCGCTACGCCGAGATCCACGCCACCCTGCGCGAGCACCTCCTGCGCAGGCTGCGACGGGCGCCGCTGCCCGCCGGGGTGTCGGCGGACGCGCTGGCCGTGGTGATCGTCGGCGCGGGCATCGGCATCTTCCAGCAGTGGCTGCTGGCGCCCGACCGGGTCGACGCCGGGCAGGCGCTCGCGACGCTCCGCACGATGGTGGCCGCGCTGGTGCCCTGATCGGCGTCCCGCAGGCGTCCCGCAGGCGTCGCGGATCAGCGCCGCGACGGCCCGCCGACGGCGCGGGCCGCCAGGGACTCCAGCTCGGCCACCGCGAGGTCGGCGGCCGTCTCGGCGGCGATCTCGTCCGCCAGCCGGCGCGCCTCGCGCCGGAAGGACCCGTCGTGCAGGACCCGGCCCGCCGCGCGGGCGATCGTCCTGGCCGAGGCGCCCTTGCCCACGACCAGCCCGGCCCCGGCGTGCTCGACGCGGCGGGCGACCTCGCCCTGGTCCCGGCCGAGCGGCACGCAGACCAGGGGCACGCCCGCCGCCAGGGACTTGACGGCCGTGCCGTGCCCGGCGTGGGTGATCGTCAGCGCGGCGTGAGGCAGGACGGCGCTGTGCGGGGCCGTGGCGGTGACCAGCACGTTGCCGGGCGCGCGGACCGTCGCCGGGTCCACGGCCGGGCCGGTGGTCAGCAGCCCGCGCACGGGCAGCGTGCCGAGGGCCTGGGCGATGCGGTCGAGCAGCGCGCGCTGGTTCATGAACGTCGAGCTGAGGCTGACCAGCGCCAGCGGCGCGTCGCCCGGGGGCAGCTCCAGCTCCCCCACCCAGACGGGGTCGTCCAGCCGGGGCCCGGCGTGGCGGACGTGGTCGGGGAAGCGCCGTCCCGGGTAGTCGAGCGCGCGCGGCGACAGCACGAGGAACCGGTCGACGCGGGAGAACGCGCTGATGACCGACTCCACCGGCCGCAGCCCGTTGGCGGTGCGGGCCGCGTTGAGCGCCGGCAGGCCCTTGGCCCACGGCCTGAGCGTCATCTCCGCCACGATCCGGTCACGCAGGCGGGCCAGCGGGCCGGTGGCGGGCTTGAGGCCGGGCCCGAACGGCGGCGCCCCGGGGGTGGCGAACGGGTAGAGGGTCGTGCCGAGGGCGGCCACCGGGATCCCGGCGGCCTCACCGGCGGTGAGCGTACCCAGCAGGGAGAAGTCGGAGACCAGCACGTCGGCCGGGTGGGCGCGCAGTTCGGCCAGCGTGTCGCGGGCGAAGTCGGCCGCGGGCCCGCAGACGAGCCGGTCGCGCAGCCGGGCGAACGCGCCCATCGGCGTGCGGGCCTCGAAGTCCTTCAGCAGGTCCTGCGCCGGGTCGGTGGTGTCGCCCTGGGGCGCCGTCGTCCAGGCGACGGGCTCCGCGCCGGTGGCGGCGACCTCGTCGTGCAGCGACCTGTCCGCCAGCACCCGGACGCGGTGGCCGCGCTCGCGCAGCGCGCGGGCGACCGAGAGGGTGGGCGGCACGGCTCCGCCGCCGGACCAGGTGGCGAACAGGAAACTGCTACTCATGGTCACTCTTTCGCGGGTCGATCGAGGTCAGCAGGTCACGCATGGCGCGTTCGGCGTCGGCACGGGGCAGGCCGAGGTCGCGCCGCCACAGCTTCCACAGGCAGACGTCGGTGGCGGCGGAGTGCAGGTTCAGTGCGTGCTCGCGGGCGGGGCCGCCGGCGGGGAGCCGGTCGGCGAAGACGCGCTCCAGCCAGGCTCGGTGCTGGGCGCGGGCGTGGGCGGCGGCCCTGCCGATGGCCGGGACGCGGTCGACCTGCGCGATCCACAGCGTCACGGCGTCGCCGTCGCGCTCGTAGTCGTCGAACAGCGCCGCCACGATCGCCGCCACGTCGCCGGCCGGGGCCTGGCGGGTGTCGGAGATCCGGGCGGCGAGCCAGTCGGCGACGGCGTCGGCCAGCTCCTCCTTGCCGCCGAAGCGGTTGACGATCGTCTGCACGGACACGCCCGCCGCGTCGGCGACGTGCTGCAGCGTGACGTCGTCGTACCAGTGGCGCATCCACAGCCCCGCCGCGGCCTCCAGCACCCGCGCGCGGGTGGCCTCCACGGCGGCGGCGCGGGCTCCCATCCGGTACGGACGCCTGCTCTCGTTTTGCATGGAGTCATTACTATATTCAATTGGGTTGCCGGTCAAATGAAAAACGGGGCCCGCCGGTGACGGCGAGCCCCTTGATGCGCTCTACACCTCAGCCGAGGATGACCGTGGCGTACCGGTATCTCGTGCTGCCGTTCTCGTCACCCCAGTGCGCGCGGCCGACCATGACCTCGCCGGGGGTGCCGTGCGAGTAGTGGCTGCTCTCCTTGAGGTTCCCCGTCCACACGTGGGCCGCCAGACGCAACTGCCGCCCCTGCCAGTGGAGGGTGGCGGGCCGGTACCGCGTGCTGCCGTTCTCGTCCCCCGTGTGCCACCTGCCGGCGATCGCCTGGTCGGCGGGCGTCTCGTAGAACGAGCTGCTCTCCTTCTGCGGCTCGCTCCACGCCCCCGGCGAGACCACGGCCTGCTCCCCGTTGACGAGGACCCGGCTGCAGTAGTAGGTCGTGTAGCCGTTCTCGTCGCCGCTGTGCTTGCGCCCCGTGATCACCTCGTTGAGCGGGCAGGTGAACGCCACGCCGCTCGACTCCTTGAACGTGGAGGTGTGCTGGAGCTGGGTCGTGATCGTCACCTCCGCGCTCTGCGAGGTGGTCGCGGCCGCGGGGGCCGCAGGCAGGGCGGCCAGGGCGGCCGTCGCCGCTACAGCGGATAGCACCTTCTTGTACACGCTCTTCGTCCTCCGGTTTCGTTTCCGATGTCGTCCGGTGGGCACCGAGTGCGTGAGCTTTTCAGCGCACGCCATCCCGCGCGATCGGTGACGCCCCGTTTGTCCCGTACTGCGGGCACGGCGCCTGGAAGGCGCCGCATGGGATGGTGATCACATGCTGGCCGCTGAGGCGCCGCCGATTCGTCCGCCTGACGGGTGATCTCCGATCCGCCGCGCGGATTACCTCCCGCCGGCGCGCGCGGGAGGTCTCGATCGCGTGAGGGTCAGCCGGTGGCCGGCGTGGGCTGGCTCGCCTCGGGCTCGGGCAGCCAGGCGTCGTCGGGCGCGGCGAGCCAGTCGTGGGCGGCGGCGAGGTCGTCCACGGCCTGGTGCAGGGCGCGCAGGCCGGGATGGTCGCCGTCGGCCCGCCAGATCATCATCCACGGGAACACCGCGACCGGCTCGACCAGCGGGCGCAGCACCGCGCCGGGGATCGCGGGCTGGGTGGTCAGGGTGAGGATGGTCGCGTCACGGTCGCGGATGTGCTGGGCGAGCTCGTCGCCGCCCCGCACGTGCGGGTGCGCCATCGCCGGGTCGACCCCGAACGGCGCCAGCAACTGCAGGACGGCGTGCTCCCACCCGGGAGTCGCGTGGTCGCCGGCCCGGATGCACGGGCTGGTGCCGCGCAACGACTCCAGCGGCACGGCGGGCAGCCTGGCGAGAGGGTGCAGCTCGGGCACCAGCACCGCGATGGGCTCGTGGCGTACGGGACGCTGGCGCAGGCCCTCGAGCGCGCCCGGGCCGCGGCCGAACGTGACGTCCAGCCGCCCGTCCAGCAGCAGCGGCGACGCCGCCTCGGTGCCGTTGTGGAAGCGGGCGAAGAACTCCACCTCGGGCGCGAGCCGGCGCGCGGCGGCCAGCACCAGCGCGGGCGTGAGGCCGGAGCCGACGACGTCGACGGTGAGCGAGCGGGGTTCGCCGCGCAGCTCCAGCATGGTCGCGTCGTAGAGCCCGAGGATCTCGCGGGCTCGCGCCAGCAGGAGGCGGCCCTCCGGCGTGAGCGTCACCCGGCGGGTGGTGCGTTCCAGCAGTTTGCGGCCCACCCGGTCCTCCAGCCTGCGCACGTCGCGGCTGAGCGCCTGCTGCGCCACGAACAGGCGCTGGGCCGCCCGGCTGAAGTGCAACTCCTCGGCCACGGCCACGTAGTGGCGCAGCAGGCGGATCTCCACGTCGTCAGGCATGCCTCCTTCCTAGCCGATTGACGCATCCGGTGCGTCAATCGGCTTCGAACAGGTGTTGGACCCGGGCGGGGCGCCACCACCAGGATCGAGGCATGGCCGGACGAGGAACGATCACGCTCAGCTACGGGCTGACGGGCGTCATGAACGCGCTGTGGGGCGCCACGCTCCCGGCGACCGACGCGCGCCTGGAGCTCGGGCCGGGCCGGGTCAGCGCGCTGCTGATGGCGCTGGCCGTCGGCGCGCTCGTGGCCATGCCGGTGGCGGGCCGCCTGGCCGACCGCTGGACCGGGCGGGCCCTGCTGCGCCTCTGCGCCCCGGCGGCGGCGCTCGCGCTGACCGGGCCGGCGCTCGCGGCGGACGCGAGGACGCTGATGGCCTCGGCGGTGGTGTTCGGGATGCTGTCCGGGCTGCTCAACGTGGCGCTCAGCCTCCAGGCGGCGGCCGTCGAGCGGGCGCTCGACCGGCCGATCATGGCGGGCGTGCACGGCGCCTGGACGCTCGGCGCGGTCGCGGGCGGCGCGGTCGTCACGGCGGCCCTGCGCGCGGGCGTCGACGTGCGGGTGCTGATGGCGGCGGGCGCGCTCGCCCTGGCCGCCGCCCTGGCCGCGGTGAAGGGCGCCCCGGACGCCCCCGCGCCCCCGGCCCCGCCCGTGCCCGGCACCCGGGCGCCGGGGCGGCTGCTCCTGCTGGGCGTGATCGGCGCGGCGGCGTTCGTCAGCGAGGGCGCCGCCACCGACTGGGCCGGGCTGCACGCCACCCGCGTCCTGGGCGCGGACCCGGCCACCGGCTCGCTCGTCTACACGGTCTTCTTCGTCGCGATGACGGTCGTGCGCTTCACCGGCGACGCCCTGCGCTCGCGGCTCGGCGCCGGCCGCACGATCCGGCTGGCCGGCTCGACCGCCACCGCCGGCTACGGCCTCGTCCTGCTCGCCGGCACGCTGCCCGCAAGCGCGCGGGTGGAGTGCGCGATGGCCGGCTGGGCGCTCGCGGGCGCCGGCATGGCCGTCGTCTGGCCGGTCGTGGCCAGCCGGCTGGGCGCCGCCGACGGCGCAGCCCGCCGGCTGTCGGCCGTCACCACCATCAGCTACGGAGGTGGCCTCGTCGGCCCCGCCCTCATCGGGTACGTCGCGACGACCGCGACGCTGTCCCTCGCCCTGGTGATCCCGGCGGCGCTCGCGCTGCTCGTGGCCACCGTCGCACCACCCCTGCTGAACGCGGTCACCAGAACCGCGTCCGACACCCTGTCCAGGAGGACATCATGACCGTTTCCACGCTCCGCGTCCCGGACGCCCGCCTGCACTTCGAGGTACGCGGCCGGGGCCCGCTCGTGGCACTCGTCGGCGCGCCGATGGACGCCGACGCCTTCGCCCCGCTGGCCGGCCTGCTCGCCGCCGACCACACCGTGCTCACCGCGGACCCGCGCGGCATCAGACGCAGCGTGCTCGACGACCCCGCCCGGGACTCCACCCCCGAACTGCGCGCCGACGACCTGCACCGGCTGATCGCCCACGTGGACGCCGGACCCGCCGTGGTGTTCGGCTCCAGCGGCGGCGCCGTCACCGCGCTCGCCCACGCCCAGGCCCACCCCGGGCAGCTGCGCGGCGTCATCGCCCACGAACCACCGCTCGTCGAGCTCCTGGACGACCGCGACAAGCTGCACGCCCAGACCGACGACATGGTCGCCGCCTACCTCGGCGGCGACGTCATCGGGGCGTGGGCGGCGTTCATGGCGCAGGCGGACATCGCGCTGCCCGAGGGGGCGCTGGAGATGATGTTCGGCGGCGAACGCGATCCGCAGCACGTCGCCGACGAGCGCCGCTGGTTCGCCCACGAGCTGCGCGGCACCACCCGCTGGCGGCCCGACCTGGGCCTGCTCCGCTCCGCGCCCGGCCTGGTCGTCGGGGTCGGCGCGGAGTCGGCCGGGCAGCTCTGCGACCGCGCCTCCCGCGCGCTGGGGAACGCGCTCGGCCTCGACGCCGTCGTGTTCCCTGGCGACCACACGGGCTTCGCCGACGACCCCGCGGCGTTCGCCCCCGTCCTGCGCGCCGTCCTGGCCCGGCTCTGACAGCTCCGGGCACGTACGCATGGGTCGGCGCTTTCGATCGATACGTAAGCGAAACCGCTAGATTGGGCGGGACAAGCTCATCGGATGGCGAGGTCGAAGGTGCCGATCGGACAAGATGCCCGCAGGCCGGGACGGTACACGTGGATGCTGGCGCTGGGCGCGGTCGTGCTCGTGGTGGACCAGCTCTCCAAGTTCTGGGCGCTGTCGGCGCTGTCCGGCGGCCGGACCGTCACGGTGATCCCGGATCTGATCCGGCTGCGGCTGCTGTTCAACCCCGGCGCCGCGTTCTCCATCGGTGAGGGCGTGACGTGGGTGTTCACGCTGACGGCCGCGGCGGCCGTCGGCGGCATCCTCTACACCGGGCGGCGGCTGCGCTCGTCCGCCTGGACCGTCGTGCTCGGCGCGCTGCTGGGCGGCGCCGCCTCCCACCTGCTCGACCGGCTGTTCCGCCCGCCCGCGTTCGCGCAGGGGCACGTCGTCGACTTCATCGACTACGGCGGGCTGTTCGTCGGCAACGTGGCGGACATCGCCCTCACCGTGAGCTGCGCCCTGCTCGTGCTGCTCACTGTGCGCGGCATCCCCCTCGGCGCGGAGGCCGGGGAGCGGCCCTCCACCTGACCTCCCCGGCCGTCCCTCAGGCGCCTTCGGAGGTCAGCGCGGCCAGGTGGGCGCGGAGCACGGCGAGCATGGTGCCGGGGTCGAGCCGGTCAGGATAGAACGCGCCCTCCAGCGACAGCCCGTCGAGCAGCGCGCACAGGCGGCGGGCCTCCACCGCGACGTCCGCGCCGGGCCGCAGCCGGGCCGACCGGCGCCCGCCTTCCAGGACCTTGGTGGTGAGCGCGAGCAGCCCGTCGTACAGCTCGTCGGCGTGGGCGCGCAGCTCGGGCCGTGAGCGGGCGGCGGCGGCGAACGACAGCCAGACGACGGCCTCCGTGCGGCGCTCGTCGTCCAGCGGCAGCATCTCCGCCAGCATGCTGACGACGGTCTCGCGCCGCTCGCCCTCGCTGATCGGCGCGGCCGGGTCCAGCAGCAGCTCCGCGTGCGCGGTCAGCCGGGCCAGCAGCCGCGCGGCCATCTCCCGCATCGCGAACACCATCAGCTCGGTGTGCCCGGCGAAGTAGTGCCGCACCGAGCCGATGGCCAGCCCGGCCTCGGCGGCGACGTTGCGCAGCGAGGCCTGCTCCAGGCCGTCGCGGCAGATCACGCGGAACACGGCCTCGGCGACGGCCTGCCGCCGTTCCTCCGGGTCGACGATTTTCGGCACCCCCTCTTTATAGCACGGCCATGCTATGTTCTGATTTAGCATGGTCGTGCTATCAACGGAGGTGTCATGAGCGGAACCCTGCTCGCGGTGGTCGTCGTCGTCCTGGTCGTCGCCGTGGTGATCCGGCGGTTCCGGGGGGAGCCGCTCAACGCCCGCGACCTGTTCGTCCCGCCCGTCGCGCTCGTCGGCATCGGCACGTACACCCTGGTCGACAACGTGCGGCCGGAGGGGGCCGACCTGGCGTGGGTGGTGGCCGGAGCCGTCACGGGCCTGCTGCTGGGCGCGCTGCGCGGGCTCACCCCGCGCCTGTTCGTCCGCGACGGCCACCTCTGGCAGCGCTACACCGCCCGGACGCTGCTCGTGTGGGCCGCCTCGGTCACGGTCAACGCCGGCCTCGGCGTCCTGGCCACGGCGGCGGGCACACCCGGCCAGATGCGCCCGATGACCCTGTCCATCGGCGTCAGCCTGCTAGGCGAGGGCCTGGTCCTGGCCCTGCGCGCCCGCACCACCGGCGCCTCGTTCGCCCCCGCCAAGGACGACTCCCCCCTCGACCGGCTCACCCGCCGCCGCCCCTGACCGGCGGACCGCGGTGGGGCCGGGCAGGCGTACGGGCGGCTCAGCGCGGGTCGCCGGTGAGGATCCACAGATGGCCGAACGGGTCACGGACCCGGCCCGAGCGCTTGCCGTACGGCCGGTTCTCGATCGGCACGACCACCTCGGCGCCGTGGGCGATCATGCGCTCGCCGACGGCGTCCGGGTCGTCGACCTCGATCTCCAGGAGAACGGCGGAGCCGCCGAGGTCATCGGGTGACAGCCACCCCCACGCGGGGACGGACGGCGAGACGCGGAAGGACGACGCGCCGAGGCGGTGGTCGATCACGCTGGGCCGGCCGTCGTCCTCCCGGGGAGCGCTGAACACCTGCTCAGCGCCGAGGGCGGCCTGGTAGAACGCCGACGCGCGGTCCGGGTCGGGCACGACGAGACGGGGACGGAGACGAAGGTCGGAAGTCATGCGCCCATCGTCGGGCCGGGCGGAGGCAGGGGTATTGAAGATTTGGGAACCAGACCTTCGGCACGCAGCCACTCGGCCGGCGCGCACCCGGCCATGGCCCGCCATTCCCGGGTGAAGTGCGCCTGGTCGGCGAACCCCGACGCCGCGGCCACCGCCGCCAGGCTGACCGTCCCGGCGCGGGCGGCGGCCACGAGCCTGCCCCGGGCGGCCTCGAACCGGAGGAGCCGCTGATACTCCTTCGGCGTCACGCCCAGCCCGGCCCGGACCGTGGCGCTCAGATGACGCCGGGAGCACCCGAGCAGCCGGGCCGCCTCCTGCACCCGGCCGGTCCCGGACAGCGCCGCCAGCGTGGCCCGCAGTCCGGGGCCGCCGGTGCTCGCCCGGTGCCGGGCCAGCCCGGCGATCAGCGCGGCTTCGACCAGCGCCCGGCGGCACGGCCAGGACCGGCAGGCCGCCAGCCGCTCGGGCAGGTGCGCCATCGCCGGGGCCACGTCGGCGAGATCGGCGACCTGCCCGGCCAGCGCCGACGCCGGCACCCCCAGCAGCGCGGCGGCGCCCGGCGGGCTCAGCGTCAGCCACACGCCGCGCGTCCCGCCCTCCTGCCGCAGCTCGGCCGGGTCCAGGTGCAGCCCGGCGACCACGGCCCGGAACCGTTCGCGCGAGGCCGGCCGCCCGAGCCACGCGATCTCCAGCGCGTCCGCCTCCGGGATCGTGATCGACACCGTGGACGAGGGCAGCCCGCGATGGAGGCCGGCCGGCCCGGGGCCGAGCTCGTACGGGCTCAGCGTCGCCACGAACGGCGCCAGAGCGGCGGACCTCTGCTGAGCAGGCACGACGGTCACCCCTCCACCCTAGGGCGGCCGGGCCGCCCGTTTGGCGTGATCGCGCCGGGGAACCCACGGTGGATGTTCAACGGCTTCACTCTCGACCACGTCGACGTCGGACCGGTGACGCTGCGCGTGCGCCACGGCGGGTCGGGCCCCGCGCTCGTGCTCCTGCACGGGCATCCGCGCACCCACGCCACCTGGCACAAGGTCGCCCCCGTGCTCGCCGAGCGGTTCACCGTCGTCTGTCCCGACCTGCGCGGGTACGGCCGTTCGACCGTCCCGGCCGACGAGCCGGAGCATGCGCAGATGTCCAAGCGTGCGATGGCGGGCGACGTCGCCACCCTCATGCGAACGCTCGGGCATCAGGAGTACGCGGTCGTCGGACACGATCGCGGGTCCTACGCGGGCTTCCGGCTGACCATGGACCATCCCGGCCGGGTACGGGCCTTCGTGAACATCGGCGGCCCGCCGATCGGCGAGGTGCTCGACCGGGCCGGGGCGACCTTCGCCCGGCTCTGGTGGCACTGGTTCTTCCTCGGCCAGACCGACAAGCCCGCGGACGAGGTGATCAACCGCGACCCGGACAGATGGTACGGCGACCAGCCCGACCACGTGGCCGACGAGGCGTGGCAGGACTACCGGGCCGCCCGCCGCGACCCTCGGACCGTCCACGCCATGTGCGAGGACTACCGGGCGGGGCTCACGGTGGACCGGCGCGACGACGCGGCCGACAAGGCCGCCGGCAGGAAGATCGGCTGCCCGGTGCTCGTCGTGTGGGGCAGGCACGACGACCTGCCGGAGCTGTACGACGGCGACCCGGCCGCCCCCTGGCAGGCGTGGGCCGCCGACGTGCGGGGATGCGAGGTGGACGCGGGGCACAGCGTGCAGGAGGACAACCCCGAGGCGCTCCTGGCCGCGATCGTCCCCTTCCTGTCGCGGTAGGCAGCCCCGGCCAGCCACCCCGGAGTGGCATGCCTCGACGACGGGCATGCACCTGCCCCGGACCGGCGAGGCCCGGTTCGGCTCGGCGGAACAGGCGCTGTTCCCGCACGGGCAGAGCCGGACCGCCGACTCCCTCGTCGCGACGCTCGCCACGCGCGCCGGCATGCTCGTCCTGCCCGAACAGGAACGTGAGGCGGCGCTCGACCGGATCCGCGCCTATCTGGCGGGCAGGCCGGAGACCGCGCTCGGCGAGTTCACCCTGCCGATGCTGACCGGAGTGCTCCGCGCCAGGCGCCTGTAGAGGTCAGACCTTCCGCACCAGCGTGCTCTCGGCGTCGAGGCGGGCGCCGTCAGCCCCGGCCGGCACGATCTCCGGCACCCGGACGCCGTGCCGGTCGACCAGCGTGGAGTGGGCCTCGCCGGGCGCGAACGCGTGACGCTCCCCCCACTGCCGCAGGGTGACGATGACCGGGAAGAGGTCACGCCCGGCGTCGGTGAGCACGTACTCCTGACGACGGCCCGACGGCGCAGCACGCTGCGCGAGGAGCCCGTGGGCGACGAGCTTGCGGAGCCGGTCGGTGAGGATGTTGCGCGCGATCCCGGTGCGCCGCTGGAACTCGGTGAACGACCGCGCCCCGTCCATCGCGTCGCGGACGACGAGCAGGCTCCACCGGTCACCGACCAGGTCGAGGGTGCGGGCGACGGGGCAGGCGGGGTCGGTCCAGCCGGGGTCCTGCATCGGCGACTCCGTTCGGTTGCGGATTGAAACCATCATGCCGTACGGTCCAAACAGTTGCAATCTACTACTGATTGGGTCGATGTGATGGATGCGTGGCGGCGTGCGCTGCTGGCGGTGGTGTGCGGCGTGGCGGTGGCGAGCGTCTACGCCGCGCAGCCGGTGCTGGAGCCGATGGGGCGTGATCTCGGCGTGCCGGCCGGGCTCACCGGGTGGATCGTGGCGATCGGCCAGCTCGGCTACCTGGCGGGGCTGGTGTTGCTGGTGCCGCTCGGCGACGTGGCCGACAGGCGCCGGCTCATCGCCGCGCACCTGGCGCTCACCTCGGCGGGCGCGACCCTGACGGCCTCGGCCCCGGCCGCCTGGGCGGCGCTCGCGGGGATGGCGGTGGCCGGGGTGTTCGCGGTCGTCGTGCAGACCACCGTGGCCTACGCCGCGTCGGTCGCGCCGCCCGCCGAACGCGGCCGCACCATCGGGGTCGTCACCTCCGGCGTCGTGATCGGCATCCTGGGCTCGCGGGTCGTCACCGGCCTGCTCGCCGACGCGTGGGGCTGGCGGAGCGTCTACGCCGTGCTCGCCGTGCTGTCGCTCGGGCTCGCGGCCCTCGTCCTCCTCGCGCTGCCGGCGGAGAAGCGGCCCGCCCGGCCCGTCACGTACGGGCAGGCCGTCGCCTCGCTCGGCAGGCTGTTCACGCAGCGGACCTTCCTGACGTACGGGTTCGTGGCGTTCTTCCTGTTCGCGTCGTTTGGCGCGCTGTGGAGCGGGCTGTCGCTGCCGCTGGCGGACGCGCCGTGGCGGCTGAGCGAGAGCCAGATCGGCCTGTTCGGCGTCGCCGGGCTGGCCGGCGCGCTCGGCGCGGCACGCGCGGGACGATGGGCCGACACGGGACGGGCGGTCCCCGTCACCGGCCTCGCGCTCGCCCTGCTCATCGTCTCCTGGGCGGCTATCGCGCAACTCCCCCGGTCGCTGTGGCTGCTCGCCGCCGGGATCGTCGCCCTGGACCTCGCCGTCCAGGCCGTGCACGTGAGCAACCAGCACCTCCTCACGCTCGCGCACCCGGATCGCACGAGCGGCGTCGTCGGCGGCTACATGGTCTTCTACTCGCTCGGCTCCGCCCTCGGCGCGGCCACGACCACCGCCGTCTTCACCACCCACGGCTGGGCGGGCTCCAGCCTGCTCGGCGCCGGGTTCGCAGCCTGCGCGCTGGCCGTCTGGGCCACCGGCAGCCGCGCCCGGCCCCGATGACCGGGCACAGCCGTCCGGTTACGGGAGATCGAAGGGGGCGGGGGCGTGGCCTTCCCAGATCTGGCGGGACGCCTCTTCGGGGTAGGGCAGCGTCTCCGACTCGGTGTCCAGGACGCGGGTGAGGCGCTCGCCGGGCCGGTGGGCGGGCCAGCCCGCGTCGCCGGTGGTGACGAAGCGGACCCATGCCTCCTGGAGCTCGCGGGAGAGCGCGGCGGCCTCGGGAGTGGGCTGCTCGCCGATGAGCTGGGCGCCGACGGGGCTGTCCAGCGTGCCGAACGCCAGCGGCATGTCCAGGCTGTGGCAGGCGCCCAGGATGCCGCCGCGGACCGGCGCGGTCCAGCACAGTTCGAACAGGTACGAGGTGCCGCCGGCTGCGGCGTTCGCCTCGGCCAGCTTCTGTGACGGCATGCGGAAGAGGGCGTCGGAGTACACCGTCTCCACCAGCTCCTCCGGGCCCGCCTGCGGGAACGCGGCACGGTAGGCCCGGGCGCCGTCCGGCTGCGGGGCGAGCAGTTCCAGGGCCGCGTGGGCGTCCTCCTCGGTGAAGGCGCCGTACCGGCCGCTCATGACGCTGAAGTACCGGAACTCGTCCCGGGTGTGGCCGACGACCAGTTCGGTCCCGTCGGCGCGTGCGCCGGTCAGCGCGGGCCAGGGCGTTTCCGGGAGGACCTCGCCGTCGACGACGGGGCACAGCGCGGTGCCGGTCTCCGTGAGGCGTCCCCAGCTCTCGCGGTGCGCGTGGAGGCCGGCGTTGAAGGAGGTGAGCTCGGCGGCCAGGCGCCAGGGGGCGATGTCGCGCAGGGCCTCGGCGGTGGGGGCCGCCGCGCCGAGACGGTCCGCGAACGCGGCGGTGACCTGCCGTGCCAGCGCGGGGGTGCTGTGCAGCCCCGGCACCGAGTGGGCGATGGCCCGCCGGAACAGGCCGCGCGCGGGCTTCATCGTCAGGAGGGCGGCGACCGAGCCCGCCCCGGCGGACACCCCGCCCACGGTGACCCGGCCGGGGTCGCCCCCGAAAGCGGCGATGTTGTGCTGCACCCACTCCAGCGCCGCGATCTGGTCGAGGAACCCGCGGTTGGGCGGTGCGTCGTCGAGGAACGCGAATCCCTCCGCGCCCACGCGGCAGTTGATGGTCACCACGACGACTCCCGCCTCGGCCAGCGCCGCCGGGTCGAACATCGGGTCGCTCGACGCCGCCGAGAGGTAGCCGCCGACGGGGATCCACACCAGCACCGGCAGTCCCGCCGCGCCGGGAACCGGGGTGCCGATGTTGAGCGTCAGCCAGTCGTCGCCCTGCGGGGGCACGTCGATCGGCAGGGACAGCGGCACCACGGGGCCGAACTCGACCGCCTGCCTCGTCCCCTCCCAACGGTGCGGCGGCGCGGGCGCGGCGAAGCGGAGCGGCCCGACCGGGGGCCGGGCGTAGGGGATGCCGCGGAACACCGCGTGCCCCTGCCGCCTGCGCCCCTGCACCACGCCTTCCGTGGTCCGTACCGTCGGCTCTCCTGACATGGCGATTCCTTTCCTGGAGTGGACCCCAGGATTATGGGTCAGGTGTATTATGTCAACTGTATTGGAACAGCCCCGAGGAAGGGCCGGCGATGCCGAAACAGGTGGACCACCGCGGACGCCGCGAAGCGATCGCCCGCGCGCTGTGGCGGGTGGTGGAGCAGCGCGGCGTCACGCAGCTGACGATGCGCGTGGTGGCGCAGGAGGCGGGCATGTCACTCGGGCAGCTGCAGCACTACTTCGCCTCCCGGACCGCCATGCTCTCCTTCGCCATGGACCTCGCGTCCGAGCAGACGTCGGCACGCGTACATCAGGGGCTGGAGAAGCTCGGTGACCGTCCGCACCCCCGTGACGTGCTGCGGCTGACGCTCGCCGAAATGCTCCCCCTGCATGCCGACGCCCGCGCGACCAGCCGGATGAGCGCCGCCTACGTCCTGGAGGCGCTGCACGACGAGGCCGTGCACGAGCAGGCGCGCCGCGGCCTCGTCCAGGGGCGGGCCCTCGTCGAGCGGCTGGTCCGCCAGGCGATCGCCGACGGGCACATCGACTCCGGCCGCGACCCGGCGACCGAGACCAACCTGCTCCTCGCCCTCACCGGCTTCACCTCCCTGATCGAACTCGACGTGATCGAGCCCCAGGACGCGCTCGCCGCGATCGACGCGCATCTGGACCGGCTGTTCAGCAGTACGTGACCTGCCCCCCCCGGACACGGGGGCAGGTCACGCTCAGTGCTTCCGCTCGCCCAGGACGCAGAACTCGTTGCCCTCCGGGTCGAGGAGGGTCACCCAGTGCTGCTCGTCCTGCACGGTGTCGGCGCGCCGGGCGCCGAGGGAGAGCAGCCGGGCGACCTCGGCCTCCTGGTCGTCGGGGCGGAAGTCGGGGTGGAGCCGGTTCTTCGACGTCTTGCCCTCGGGGACAGGCACGAAGAGCAGCCCCGGCATCCGGTCCGGTTCGGGCCGGATCTCGATGATCTCCTCGGTTTCGTCGACCACGATCCAGCCGAGAGCCTGGGCCCACCAGCGTCCGAGCGCGACGGGGTCGGCGGAGTCGACGATGATTTGTTCCCATTCCAGTGCCATGGGCCTGAGCATAGACAGGCTGCTTTGACAGTGATTCGGGCGGTCTGCTAGATCTAAAACGGAATCGGAATCCGAATCCGCTTTATCGAAAGGGCCGCCATGAGCAAGGACCGCTTCTTCGTGCTGGACGCCGGGGACTCCCGGCCCGCCCGCGTGCCTCTGCCGCCGCGGGCGAGCGTCAAGGCGAGCGCCGAGGACACCCAGGGCCGCTTCTCCCTCCTGGAGCTCCGCGGCGGCGGCGACGTCCCCCCGCACGCGCACGACGACTACGACGAGTTCGTGTACGTCATCGCGGGCGAGCTCGGCGTCGACGTCGGCGGCGAATCCCGTCGCCTGACCGCGGGGATGTGCGTCCTGCTGCCGCGCGGCGTCACCCGCGCCATGCGTGACCTCGGCGGCGACGCCTCCCCCGTGCACGCGCTGCGGGTGTCGGCGCCGGGCGGCCGGGAGGGTCACCTGGAGGACGCCACCGGGGCGGACCCGCGGGACGACTGGGGCGACCCGGACCGCTGCTTCGTGCTGAAGCCGGGCGAGGCGCGTCCGGGGCGCGTCCCCGTGCCGCCCGCGTTCTCCGTCAAGGCGCGCACCGCCGACACCGGCGGGCTGTTCTCGCTGCTGGAGGTGACGGTCGCGCAGCCGGTCCCCCGGCACACCCACCTGGTCGCCGACGAGTGCGTCTACGTGCTGGACGGCGAGCTGGAGATCGAGTTCGACGGCGCGGTCCACACCGCGGGCGCGGGGCAGTTCGTCCTGCTTCCGCATGGCGTGCCCCACGCGATCCGGCCGGGCCCCACGCCGCCGCCCCGGGTCGTCCAGATCTCGTCACCCGGAGGCTGGGAGAGCGTGGTGGAGGCCCTGATCGAGCACAGGTCCGAGGTGAGCAGGGCGGGCCGGTTCGACCCGGCGGCGCTCAACCGCCACACGCGCAAGCACCACGTCGTCTACGAGGAGAGCTAGCCGGTCGGCGAGGAGGGGCGGCCGGATCGCAGCGCGTCGAGGGCGAGCCTGACGAACCGCCGCCAGTCGCCGCTGCCCGTGCGGATCACCGCCGCCAGCCCGCACACGATCATGTAGACGTCGGTCACCGTGGCGTCGTCGCGGACCGAGCCGGCCGCGCGCCCGCGGTCGAGCAGCGTGCCCGCCAGGCCCTCCAGCGCGGTCCGGCTGTCGCCCGACGGCTCGGCCGAACCCATGGCCGACTCGATCGCGCCGGACAGGCCGCGGTCCTTGGCCAGCACCTCGCCGATGCCCGTCAGCAGCAGGTCCAGCCCGACACCGGGGTCGGGCGCGGCCAGGCAGCGCTCACGGGCGAAGTCCAGGATCTCCGCGAACCGGTGCTGCGCCGCCGCCTCGACCAGCGCCTGCCGGGTGGGGAAGTGACGGTAGACGGTGCCGATGCCCACGTCGGCGGCCTTGGCCACCTCCGCCATCTGCACCTGGTCGCCGAGCTCGGCGAACAGCTCGCGGGCCACCTCCAGCACGCGTGCTCGATTCCGTTCGGCGTCGGTCCGCGACTTGCTCCGGCTGGCTGGCACGATCGCAGATTACCAGCGCCCCGGCGCTCACCCCGGCCGCGTCAGGCTCCGGCGCGGGCGTTCACGGTGATCAGTCCGGCGGTGTGCAGGCTGGTCAGGAGCGTCCAGTCGTCGGCGGGATCGAGCCACACCTGAAGGCCGGCCGGGCCGGACGGCCGAGGGAGAGGACCGGCGGGCTCGTAGAAGGCGGAGACCAGGACCAGCGGGACCGGCGCCGTCCACCGGGCGGGCGCCGGGGGCTCGTGCCGGGGGCCGAGGAGCACGGCCCGCTCCTCGTCCGTGCACGCGCCGAGCCGCCCGGCCGCGAGCTCCGCCTGCAGCCTGACCTGGAGGTCGAGGGCGAGACGGACGCGGGCGGCCGCGCGCCCGTCCTCTCCGGGCCGCTCGGCGTAGCCAGGGACGAGCATCGCGACCAGCTCGGCGGGCTCGCTCGCGTAGCCGCGGAGCCTGCCGCCCGCGTGGATCATCTCGAAGCGGTACGGCAGGCCGTCCGGTCCGACTGGTGCGGCCGGGGGCGGCTCCGCCGACGACGGGTTGGCGATGATCACGCTCATGGGGTGCCTTCCGTGGCCCAGCGGGTGGCGGCGTACAGGGCGGTGAGCTGCTCCTTGTCGGCGGCCCGCCAGAAGATCTCGTCCATCAGGCTGCGGAAGGACAGGCTCCCCGCCTCGGTGCGGTCCTGCGCCGGGTCCCGGAAGTGCCCGGCGTGGGCGCCCAGCGGGTCGGGCTCGCCCCGGTTCGGCAGGTGGTCCAGCGTCGCGTTGCGGAACGCCGCCTCGACCAGGCCGAGCGACACCTTCACCTGCGCCTGGATCACGGCGGCGTCGAGCGAGCCGTCCCACAGCCGCAGCTCGATGTGGTCCGCCGCGGAGCCCGTCATGGCCTGCATGTTCACCGCGGAATCATGACCGCTGTTGCCGTGCCGCACCGGCCCGATCTCCGCATAGCCCTCCGTGGGCACCGCGTTGGGGCGGCAGTGCTTCAGGCCCCGGTGGCTGTCCGCCTCCGGGTTGTGCGCGAGCCTGAACAGCGTGTCGGTGTGGTGACCGACGTGGACCAGCGTGCTGACGTAGTTCTCCACGATGTGGTCGAAGTCGTGCGTGCTCACGTGGACGTGCCCGCCGGTCCGGGGCCCGGCCGTGCCGCCGTGCGCCCGGATGATCTCGACGGCGGTGCGCAGGTTCGCCCAGGTCGCCGGCTCGTCGTACAGGATGGGCGAGACCAGCTCGCCCGCCACCGTGCCGTCCTGCTCCAGCGCCCACAGGCCGAGCCCGCCGTTCGCGCCCGCGCTGTAGCCCCGCTTCTTCATCGTGTGGTAGCCGTGCTGCACGGCGTCGCCGGTCAGCCCCGCCTGGTGCAGGGCGCGGGCGATGTCCTCCAGGCGCCGGGACGAGACGCCTTCCGGCAGCTCGAACTCCAGCTCCAGCCCGAACCCGCGCCCGCCCTCCCGCGCGCCCAGCGACGCCGTGGCATCGTCGAGCATGTACGGGATCACCGGCTCGCCGCTCACGGCCCGTTCCACGGCCCGGTCGTAGGCGTCACGGAACGCCGCGAAGTCCCTGGTGTACGACACTTCCGGGCGATCCGGCCAGCGCTGCCAGGCCCGGACGCGGGACTCCAAGGAGGCGACGCGCTCCCGTTCCATCGCGGCCAGCGGATCGGGGCCCGCCAGCAGGGAGCGGACGCGGCGCAGGACGGGATTCTGCTCGGGGCGCGTCTGCTGGGCCGCGTCGAGCTCGCGGCTCGCGGCCCGCAGCGCATCCCGGTGCGCCGAGGGCGGCAGGTCGTGCAGGCCGGGCGGGACGGCCGGCGGCCGGGGCGCGGCGGCTCCGGCGTCCCCGATCAGGGCGTCGAGCACCTGCTGCCGGCCGACCGGCGCGAACAGGTCGAAGCCCCGCTGCTGCACCTCGGCGGCCCGGTCCGCCAGCCGTTCGACGGAGTAGCCGAGGCCCGCGTCCACGGCCAGGCGGCGCAGCGGCTCGAACACCGGCAGCCGCGACGGCGCCTCCGAACCGGTGATCTCGGCCAGCCGGGACAGCGCCCGCGCCGCGTCGTCCGCCGGCCGCGTGACGCCGTGCTCGGCCGCGACGCGCAGCCCGTCCCACAGGTACGGGTCCCGCGTCCGGTGGGCGGTGAGCAGGTCGGCCAGCTCGCGCGGGCCGGACACCCGCGTCAGGTCGGCGCCGTGCCGGTGCGCGTCGGCGGCCAGGTGGAGCAGCTGCTCGACCGAGTCCCCCTGCCCCACCTCAGCGGCCAGCCGCTCCAGCGGCGGCGTGTCGCCCTCCTGGCGGGCGGCGAGGTCGTCCAGGAGCGCGAGCAGGCGCGCCTCCGGCTCGCTCAGGCCGGTCAGGGCGTGCCGCTCGGCCAGCAGCACGCCGTCCCACAGGGCCGGATCCTCGCGCCGGAACGC
This sequence comes from Nonomuraea sp. NPDC023979, assembly GCF_040639085.1. NCBI lineage: Bacteria > Bacillati > Actinomycetota > Actinomycetes > Streptosporangiales > Streptosporangiaceae > Nonomuraea > Nonomuraea sp. NPDC023979. Next base: position 76,822 of record NZ_JBEZZG010000012.1, on the reverse strand, counting down.
GTCCATGGCCGCCAGGAAGTCCGCCTCGCCCATCGCCCCGCGCGGGAAGTGGCCGTTCTGGTGAGCCGCGCGGAAGACCGGCAGCAGCTCCCTGATGTCGCGGATGCCGTACCGGTCGAGCACGGGCTTGGTGTAGCTCCTGACCCGGCTGGAGGTGACGGGCTCCCCCATCACGTCGATCATGATCCCGATCGTGCGCGCCTGGTCGGCGTCCGCGTCGTGGAAGGAGAACCGGAGCTGGTTCCTGAACCCCGTCCAGCGGTACGAGTCCGCCCCCATCATCCGGTCGAGCACGGCGGTCAGCGACGCGCGGTCGGTCGCGGCTTCCGGGGCCATCTCGTACCGCTGGGCGTCGCCGAACACGTCGACCAGGGCGTCGATCTCGCGATCCAGGCCGACGTCGCGGGCGAGATCCTGGACGGCGCGCGCCGGGTCCGGCCCGCCGAGGCTGCGGCTCATGTGGGCCAGGGCGCGGGCGGTCGCGTCGTCGCGCCGGGTGGTGGACAGCCGCTCGGCCAGTTGCCGGCCTTCGGCCAGGAGGACCTCGTCGGACGGGCCGCTGAGCAGCCGTTCGATCCGGTTCTGCGGGCCGGGGGTCCAGCGGTGGACGATCGCCGCGGCCTCGGCGAAGTTCCGGGGGCGGGGGTCCGCGATCGGCGAGTGAACGTCGGGCCCGTGCTGCGCCCCCGCCGGATACGCCCGATCCTGCACGGCGGTCCCGCCCGCCGCCGGTGGCGCGCCCTCGCGCACGGGGGTCGCCGGCGTGGGGGCATGATCGGCCGCGAGCATCGACGCCACCGGCCGCTCCCGCTGAGACGCCGCCCCCTCGGGCCGGTCGCGGGTGGTCGCCAGGGCCCCTGCTTCCGGGCCGGGGGCTGCCGCTTCCGGTTGGTCGCGGGGTGTGGCGGGGGCTGCCGGTTCCGGCCGGGGGGCGGGTGGGGGCGGGTTCTGGTCGCGTGCTGGTGGGGGTGCGTCCGCGCGGGGGTGTTCGGGCCGTTCCGGTCCGGGCTCGCCGCCGGTGGCGGTCTCGGGGGACGCGACGACCGTCGCCGGGATGGTGGCCGGAACCAGGGAGGCGCGCGGAAGCTCCCCCGGGCCCGCGGCATCGGCGCGGGCGGTGGTGGCCGCGCTCTGGCTGTACGGGGTCCGCTCGGCGGGAAGGCTCTGCGGGGCGCGCTCGGCCGGCAGGTTACGAGCCCGCTCCCCCGGCAGGTCCTGCGGGGCGCGCTCGGCCGGGCGGTCCTGCGGGGCCCGCTCGGCCGGGCGGGTGTGCGGGGTGCGGTCGCCGGGATGGGGCTGCGGTGCGCGGTCACCGGGCGGCTGGTGCGGGGGGCGCGTCGGCGCGGCACGATCGGCGGGGGGCAGCGGCGTGTCGTGGCGCCGGACGACCTCGCCGGCGAGGGCGCCGTTCGGGAGCACCTGCGGTCCGGCGTCGTCCGGGGCTCTGGGGGCGGGCGGCGGGGCGGTGTCGGCGTGGGCGGCCCCGGCGAGCGAGGTCTCCCCGAGGGCGGGCCGGGCGGGTGGCGGTGAATCGCCGGCCGGGTGCGCGGGGCCGCCGATCTCGCCGATGGCCGCCATCGGCAGGTAGCTCACCCGGGCCGACGCCGGGACGTCGAGCCCGCCCGCCACGCCGGAGATGAACGCGTAGCCGAGGTGCGAGGCGTCCAGCTGCCCGCTGGCCGCCAGTGCGGGGACGGCCCCGGCGGTGCCCGCCGCCCCGCCCAGCAGCGCCTGGCCGTACATGCTCTGCCCGATCGCCACGATCTTGTCGCGGACGGCCAGCTCCGCCCGGGACGCGACGTACACCATCTGCTTGCTCAGCAGGCGGGAGAGGGCGGCGTTCGCGCCGCCGAACAGCACGCCGGTGAGTGCGCCGCTGCCGGTCGACATCGCCAGCGAGGCGAGGTCGAAGTCCCCCGCCTCGCGGTCGCCCCAGAGCTGCTGGGCCACCTGCACGCCGAGGTCCAGGCCGCCCATGATCCCGGCGAACTTCAGCGTGTTCAGCAGCATGAGCCGTTTGATCGTCTGGATGCTCACCTGGGTCATCAGCGTGTGGTGCCTGATGAGCGCGAGGACGGCCGGGCCGTTGACGTAGATCCACACCAGCAGCCTGACGATCATCACGCCGAGCAGCGCCAGCGCCGCGTAGATCATCCACTCGGCGTGCTGCATCCGCACGCCGTGCGTGCGCAGGGCCTCCGCCTCGTCGCGCAGCGCCCGCTCCAGCACGTCGAGCACCGCTTCGCCGGAGACGGAGCCGGCCTCGCCGCCGAGGGACTCGAAGGCCTTCTCGAACGCCTCCTTGGCGACGCCCTCCCATTCCCCGCTGCGTAACAGCCGGGTGACCGCGCCGGCGTCCTCGGCCTTGATCCCGGCCAGCAGGTCCGCCAGCCGCTCCAGCGCCTGCGCCTCGGCGAGGAGCCCGCCGACGTCGGCCCCGGGGAACGCGCCGCCGGTCAACGGCTTGGCCAGCGGCTTGACCACGTCGGGCACCAGGCTGAGGTCCAGCCCCATCAGCGCGCGTCCCCCCGCGGCTGCGCCGGGCCGGCACCGGGGAGGAACGCGTCGAGGTCCGTGCCCTCGCCGAACAGGTCCTCGAACGGGAGGTCCGGCACGAACGGCGCCATCAGCTCCTTCATCTCGCCGGACACCTGCGTGGTCGCCCGCCCGATCTGCTCGACGAGCACGGCGGACAGCTCCGAGGGCGACAGCCTGCGGTAGACGCGGGGGTCGAACTCGATGGACCGGACCTCGCCGCGCGGGCCGACGGTCACGGTGACCAGGCCGTCCTTCGACGTGGCCGTGGCCGACAGCTCCCGGGCCCGCTCGCGCATCCTGCCGAGCTGTTCGGTTTGCTGGTTGACCTCCTGGACGAGTTGCTCCAGCAGCCGCCACGGCTCGTCTGTCGGCATGTGTATCCCTCATGTCCCCTCTGCAACATCAGTCCCACAATTACCATCGTTTCCCCGGTTTTGTGGGATTTGTCGAGTACGGGCGCGGACCGGGCCGATCCGGTGGCAGCGACGGCATGGCATCCCTCATCATGACGGTGAGCGACGGTACGCATGCGTATCGTCACCGACCTGAAGGGTGGACGCCGTGGGGGTTGAGCCGATCGTCGAGACGGGCACGCAGACGCTTCCCGGCCCCGGTCTCGATCACGAGGAGTGGCGCTTCGCCGCCGTGCTGCGTGACGAGGGCGGGGTCGAGCACCGGCTGGCGGCCGGCTTCCAGGTCCGGCGCGCCACCCGCCCCGGCGGCGGCCCGCTGGTCGCCCACGGGTGCGACTGGGCGACGTGCGTGCCTGGGCAGCCCGCGTACCGGGCCTTCACCTGGTGCGACGACGGCGGGGTCGAGCTGACGCGACAGGAGGCGGCCGACGGGTGGGACCCGCGCATCGGCGAGGCCGTCCGCGAGGCGTGCGCGGGCGGGCGGCCGATCCTTCCCGCCCGGCTGCTGCCCGGCCCGGCCCGCGTGGCGGCCGGCCGCACCGGACTCGACTTCGGCGGCGTCGCCGAGCTGCGGGCGGCCGGGGACTACGGCTGCCGCGTCGTGCTGCGCGGCGACGGCGACGAGTGGGAGCTGACCGCGCGCCCGCTCAAGCCGGCCGTGGCGGCGTCCGGCGCGGAGCTCGTCACCCGCCTCGCGGTCGAGGCGACCTGGCGGCGGCCGGAGCACCCACCGGTCCCGCTGACCGGGATCGCCCTGTACCGGCACGGGCCCGCCCCGGCGCGGGATGGCCACGCGCGGATCGCCGTGCACCTGGACAACGGGTGGGACGTGGTGGCCGCCGACGGCGGGCTGCTGCTGGTTTCGCCCGACGGCACCCGCGCCGGCAGCCCCGTCACGCTGGTCCCCGGCGAGAGCTGGATCTCCACGACGACGCTGCACGCCTACCCGGTCGTCTGGCGGATCGAGGCGCCCGGCGCCGGCCTGTCGCTGCGGGTGACCGCCTGCTTCCCGGAGCAGGAGCGCCAGGCGGCGGTCGGGCTGGGCGCCCTGTTCGACGCCGCCGTCACGGCCGACGGCGAGCTGGGCGGCGAGCCGGTGCACGGCGCCGGCTGGCTGGAGATCCAGCCCGACCACCGCATCACCGACTTCGAAGGGCACGTCGAACGGCTGCGCGACATCACCCACGCCGAGGTCGTACGCCTGTATCCCGACGAGCCCGACCCGGACGCCATCGCCACGCTGGCCGGCCTCTCCCCCGCCGGCTCCTGGCCGGTCGAGGCCGTCGCCGGGCCGCTGCACCGCGCGCTGGTCGCGCCCGTCCGCCACCTGGCCGACGCGATGGGCAAGGGCTGGCGCAGCTACGCCGCGCTCGCCGCGATGGAGATGCAGGGCGTCGACAGCCGCCACTACCGGGCGCTGGCGGCGCTCGTCGAGCTGATGCACACCGCCAGCCTCATGGTGGACGACGTCGAGGACAACGCGCCGACGCGGCGCGGCAGGCCCGCCGTCCACACGGTGTTCGGGCAGGCCACCGCCATCAACACCGGCACCCACACCTATCTGGTCTTCGACCAGGTAGCACGCCATCTGCTGCCCGGCGACCCGGACCGGCGGCTGCGGCTCTACCAGGCGTACCTCGACGGCATGCGGCGCAACCACGCCGGTCAGGCACTCGACATCGCCGGGCACCACGACGTGATGGAGCTCGCCGTGGCCACCGGTGACGCCGCCGCCGTGCTGGAGCGGGTGCGGACCACGCACCGGCTCAAGACGGGCGGGATGGTGCGCGGCGTGGGCGAGTTCGGCGCGATCCTCGGCGGCGCCCGGGGCGAGCTGCTGGACGCCGTCAGCGCGTACTTCGAGGCCGTGGGGCTGGCGTACCAGATCACCGACGACGTGGCCGACCTGCGGGCGGTGCTGGTCGCGGACGGCCGTCCTGGCGCACGCGTCGCCAAGCTCCCCGGCGAGGACATCCGCGAGGGCAAGGTCACCTACCCGCTCGCCCACGCGGTCGCGAGGCTGCCGCGCGACCGGCTGCGGGAGGTGTGGGAGATCGTCCGGGCGGGCGGCGCCGACCCGGTCGCGGCGGCCGAGGTCGCCCGCGCCGTGGACCGCTGCGGCGCCACCGGGGCGAGCCTGGCCGACGCGCGCACGGCCGTCGACCAGGCGTGGCGTCCGCTGCAGGCCCTGCTGCCGGTCAACCACCACACGGTCATGATCCGGGCTCTCGGCCTGTACGCGGCCAGCCGTCACCTGGACGAGTGACGCGCGAACGGCAGCCACCAGTTGCGGTCGCCGAACAGCCGCATGAGCGCCGGTACGAGGACCAGCCGGATGACGGTCGCGTCGATCACGATCGCGACCGCGACCGTGAGCCCGAGCTGCACCAGATGGCGGCTGTCGGCCGTGAGCAGCGCCGCGAACGTGGCGACCATGCAGGCGGCGGCCACGGTGATCGGCCTGGCGGTGTGCGTCAGGCCGTCGGCCACGGCGGCGGTGTTGTCGCCGTGGGCCTGGTAGTGCTCGGCGACGCGATGGATGAGGAAGATCTCGTAGTCGATCGACAGGCCGAACACCAGCGTGAACGCCAGCAGCGGGACCAGCGTGTCGACCTCGGCGCCGACCAGGCCGGGAAGGTGGCGGGTGGCCAGGGTCAGCAGGCCGAACGCGGCGAGGACGGCCAGCAGGTTCATCACGACGGCCTTGACCGGCAGCACGACGCTGCGGAACGTCACCAGCAGGAACACCAGCGAGCAGCCCAGCACCAGCGGGATCACGGTGCCGAGCTGGGCGGCGGTCTCGTCCATGAGATCGGCGAAGATCACCGTGGGCCCGGTCACGTACACCCGCTGGCCGGGCGGCAGCGTCGCGGGCGCGAGCCGCCCGGTGATCTGCCGGGCCAGCTCGGTGGTGGCCGGGTCGTCGAGGCTGGTCCGGGTGAAGACGGTCACCACGGTGAGGTCGCGGCCGTTGTCGACCGAGGTGGCCAGCGACACCCTGGCGTCGTCCTTGAGCGCGGCGACCAGCGCGAAGGCGTCGACCGGCGGCGTGCCGGCGGGGTGCGGCAGCACGACGGCCAGGCCCGAGGCGATGCCGTCGGCCTCCATGTGCGCCAGGCCGCGCGCGAAGTCGCTGCCCGCGAGCGCCGGCCGGTCCAGGTCGAAGCCGAGACGCACCCCGGTCAGCGGGGCGGCGGCCAGCAGCAGCGCCCCGGAGCAGGCCAGCGTGTAGGCGACGGGACGGCGCATGAGGTGCCGGGCCCAGCGCGCCCAGCCGTCACCGCCCGCCGGAGCGGCGGCGCGGCGGCGGAGCAGCCACCTGTCGGCGGCCACGAGCAGGGCCGGTAGCAGCGTGACGGCGACCGCGGCCGCCACCACGGCCGTCACGCTGACCGCCACCGCCATGGTGCGGATCATGGGCGTGCGGACGACCAGCAGCGCCGCCGACGTGAGCGCCACCCCTAGCGCGCACCAGGCCGCCGTGCGCCCGGCGGTGGCCACCGCGGCCCCGGCCGCGTCATGCCGGTCGTGCCCGGCGGCCCGCGACTGGCGGTAGCGCAGCAGGATCAGCAGCGCGTAGTCGAGGCCGAGCCCCAGCCCGACGGTGGCCGCCACGGCGAGCATGAACGTGTTGACGGTCACGCCCAGCAGGCTCGCCGCGCCCAGCAGGCCGAGGCACGTCACGGTCACCGCCCCGGCCACCGCCAGCACCGCCACGGCCGCCCCGACCGCGCCCAGCCCGGCCGCCAGCGTCAGCAGCGACAGCGGCACGGCCAGCAGCTCGGCCCGCCGGAGGTCGGCCAGGTCGGCCTGCTTGACCACGGTCAGCAGCGCGCCCTCGGCCACCACGTGCACCTCGACGCGCCCTCCGGAGGCCCGCCCGGCCGCGTCACCGGCCGCGCGCAGCAGCGACGGCAGCGCCTCTTGCCTGGCCCGCTGGTCGCCGTTGACGCCGAGGAGCGCGTACACGCGCCGCCGGTCCTGCCCCGGCACGGCGGGCAGCAGCCGGACCCCGCCCACCAGGGGCCGGGCGGCCACGGCGCGCGTAGCGTCGTGGAGGGCCCGCTGGTAGGGGCCGTCGGCGTCGGTGAGCGTCGCGGAGGCGAACACCATCAGCATCTGCTCGCCGCCGAGCTGCGGAAAGCCCTGCTGCAACAGCCGCGCGGCGTCGGCCGAGCCCGACCCCTCGACCCGGACGGCGGGCGCGGCCGAGCGTTCGACGAGGCCGGGGACCAGCACCGCCGACCCGGCCACGAGCGCCAGCCACGCGGCGAGGATCACCCGGCGGCGGCGCGCGGCCAGCACGCCCAGCCGCCACCAGAGCGAGCGACGCTCCCGGCGCTCGGCGGCCGACTCGCCGGCCGACGCGTGTGAGGACACCACCACGATGCCGCCTCCTGGTAAGCGGAGCCAAAAGCGTGTTACAAAGAGTAGTCAATCAGCTCCAGATAGTTATTGGGAGGATGCGTGTCCCAGTCACGTCCCGGCCGCGTTCGCGGTCTCGCCGTCGCGGTCGTCGTCGCCGGTCTCGCGGTGCCGTTCCTGGCCTCCACCGGCTCCGCCGAGACCGTCGCCCGGCAGGTGGCCCGGCAGGTGGCCCGCCCGGTGGCGCAACCGGCGGCGGCAGCCGCGGCCGTGCTGAAGTGCGACGTGCGCACCGCGCCCAAGCACCCCATCGTCTTCACCCCCGCGCTGCGCGACGCGGCGGCGCGGCACACCGAGGGGCAGGGCGTCCTCCTCCTGGAGAACTGCACCTCGCCTTCGGGCACGATCACCGACATCAAGTCGGGGCGGCTGGAGGTGAGCGGCAGCGCCACCGCGAGCTGCCGCGGCGTCGCCGACCTGACCGCGACCGGCACCGCCACCTGGCGCAACGGCCAGGGCACGAGCGTGGGCACCTCCACGCTCACCGCCTCGCACCCGGGCAGCGCCACCCTGGCCGACAACCTGCTGAGCGGCACCGTCGCCTCCGGCCGGCTCAAGGGCCGCACCTTCAGCGGCAGCGGCACCATGACCTCCGACCTGAACCAGTGCACGACCGCCGCCGGATTCACCCAGCTCACCGGCACGGGCCAGATCTCCTTCACCTGACCCCGGCGACCGGCCTGCTCGTCCGCCGCCCCGCCCGGGTCAGGCTTCCCGGGCGCGGAGGTAGGCGTCCAGTGCGGTGGCGGCGCTAAGCATGGCCCGGCCCCGCGCTGACAGGCGGGCCTGCCACTCGCGCAGCGTCGACTCCAGCGGGGCGACGCCTCCGGCGGCGCGGACCTGCGCGATCAGCGGGGCGATCTGTTCCAGCAGGTAGCCGCCCCGCCTGAGCTGGTGGGCCAGCCGCACGTCCCGTACGTCGGCCGCGCCGTAGACCCGGTAGCCCGTCAGCGGGTCGCGGCGCGGCCGGACGATCCCGGCCTTCTCCCACTTGCGCAGCGTGGCGGGCCGCAGGCCGAGCTTCCTGGCCAGCGGGCCGATGAACGTGTCGCCGCGCTCCTGCGGCACGGGCGCCAGATCCCGCAGCGCCGCCTCGACGGCCTGGAGCGTGCGGCGGTCGTCGAGAAGCAGCCCGTGGCTCTCGTCCACGAGCAGCAGCGCGTCCTCGACGGCCCCCCGGTTGACCGCCTGCATGATCGACGTGGCCGTCTGGTGGCCGTGCCCCGGCACGAGGGCGAGGAACGCGCGCAGCGCCTCGGCGTGCAGCGGCGTGTATGCGCGGTAGCCGTGGGCGGTGCGCCCGGCGGCGGGCAGGATGCCGGCGTCCTCGTAGTTTCTGATCGCCTGCGTGGACAGGCCGTGCTCGCGCGCCAGGTCCACCGGCCTCATGGATGCATCACCGTTTGAAGGTCCATCCCGCACAGGTCCCGGAATTTCGCGCGAAAGTTTACACCGGCTGTTCAACGATACCGTCGAAGGCATGGATTTCAAGGACATGGCCCGGCCGCTCGACGGCGCGGGCGTCTCGGCGTTCCTCCGTTCGCTGCCCGCCCCGCCCCTGCTGCTGGGGCTGGGCGAGGCCAGGCATTTCGTGAACGAGCTGGGCGAGGCGCGCAACGAGATCTTCCGGCATCTGGTGGAGCACGAGGGCTACCGGGGGTTCGCCCTGGAGAGCGACTGCCTCATGGGCCTGCTCGTCGACGACTACGTCACCACGGGCGCGGGCACGCTCGACGACGTCATGGAGCGCGGCTTCAGCCACCGGTTCGGCACGGTCCCGGCCAACCGCGAGCTCGTCCGCTGGATGCGCGCCTACAACGAGGAGCACGACGAGAAGGTGCGGTTCTTCGGCTTCGACGGCCCCCTGGAGTACTGGGCGGCGAGCCCCCGGCAGGCCCTCACCGGCCTGCACGCCCTCCTGGACGGCCCGCTCCCCTGCACCGCGGAGACCCTCGACGCGCTGCTGGGCGCGGACGAGCGGTGGTCGGACGAGGCCGCGGCCATGGACCCGTCCCGGTCGATCGGCCAGTCCGCCGAGGCCCACCGGCTACGGGTGATCGCCGACGACCTGGTGGCGCTGCTCGCCACCCAGGCGCCGGCGCTGAGCGCCGCCGACCGGGAGCTGGCGGCCCTGTACGGGCGCACCGCCGTCGGCCTGCTCCGCTACCACCACTGGATGGCCGACACGGCGCCGACCCGGTGGGCCCGGCTGTCGGCCCTGCGGGACGCGATGATGGCCGACAACCTGCGCGCCATCGCCGCCCGGGGCCCGGTCCTCGTCTACTCCAGCAATTTGCACCTGCAGCGACACAAGAGCCTCATGTCCTTCGGCGACCACGAGCTGCAATGGTGGAGCGCGGGCGCGCTCGCCGCGACGGATCTGGGCGACCGCTACGCGTTCCTGGCCACGGCCTTCGGCACGGTCGGCGACGACACCCCGTCCCCGGACACCGTGGAGGGGCTGCTGTCCACGCTCCCGTGGGAGCACGCCCTCGTCGACGCCCGCCGCTTCGCCGGGGCCGTCCCAGCCCCGGACAAGCGCGTCTCCCGCGATTTCGCCTATTTCTCCCTCGACCCGGCCCACCTCGGCCTGATCGACGGCATCGTCTTCCTCAAGAAGGCCGTGGACCTCCAGGTCCTCGACTGACCAGGCTCCCCCGGCCGGACGCCGGTCAGCTCGCGGGGCCCCAGGTGAGGGAGAGGCCGGTGGCGGCCCGTTCGGTGCGGATCTCCATCATGCTGCCGAGGATGGTGGCGTGGTCGGCCACCACGGGCGTGCCGTCGAGCGTGAACGTGACGCGGGTGCTGACGAGCACCGGGCTGCCCTCCGGCTCGTGCAGGTGGCGGGCGGCGGCGGGGTCGAGCACGCCGGGCCGCACCACCTCCGACGCCCGCGCGACCGTCACCCCGGCGTCGGCGAGCGCCGTGTAGAGGGAGACGGCGGTGAAGTCGCGGTCGCGGATCCCGTCGGCCACCGGCCGCCGCACCCATGACACCTGGTGCACGGCCGGGCGCCCGGCGAACTCGCGGACCCGCTCCAGCCGCAGCGCCGAGTCGCCGGGCCGCAGCCGCAGCTCGGCGGCGACGTGGGCGGGGGCCCGGCGCACCGCCCGCCCGGCCACCGAGGTGCGTACGTCGTGACCCTGTTTGCGCAGGTCGTCGGCCAGGCTGCGGAGCGAGTCGAGCTGGTATCCCAGGTGGGGCGGGGCGACGAACGTGCCCTTGCCGGGCTGCTGCACGATCAGCCGCTCGTCGCTCAGCTCACGCAACGCCTGGCGCAGCGTCATGAGGGTCACCCCGTAGGAGGCGCTCAGCTCCCGTTGCGGCGGCAGGGCCGTGCCGGGGGCGTAGTGTCCCGACCGGATCTTCGCGGCGAGGTCGGCGGCGATGGCGCGGTATCTCGCCTCGTGCCCGGCGTCGGGGGTCATCGGGGTCGGTCACACTCCTGGTCGAGGGCTTGCCGCAGGCTCGTGAGGAAGGCCCGCAGGTCGTCCGGCCCGGCCCCGTCGAGCACCCGTCGCATGACGGCGGCGCCGACCACCACGCCGTCGGCGTGCCGGCGGGCCTCGCGTGCCTGGTCCGGGGTGGAGATGCCAAAGCCTAGCAAGACCGGCCGGTCGCTGACGTGCCTGATCCGCGCGGTGAGCCCGGCCGCCGAGGCGGCCAGGGCCGCCCGTTCACCGGTGGTGCCCATCAGCGACACGGCGTAGACGAAGCCGCGGCTGCGCTCGCAGATCCGCGCCAGCCGTGGCCGCGGGGTTGTCGGGGATGCCAGCAGGGCCAGCTCGATCCCGGCGTCGGCGGCCACGTCCGTCAGCTCGTCCGCCTCGTGCACCGGCAGGTCGGGCACGATCAGGCCGCTGACGCCGGCCCGGCGCAGCGCGGCGCAGAACGCCTCGGGGCCGTCGTTGAGCACCAGGTTGTAGTAGGTGCTGGCGACCAGCGGCACGCCCAGGTCGCGCACCTCGGCCAGGTCGGCGAGGATGCGGCGCGTGCTCGCCCCGCGGGCCAGCGCCGCGTCGCTCGCCTGCTGGATGGTGGCGCCGTCCAGCGTGGGGTCGGAGAACGGCAGGCCCAGCTCGATCGCGTCCGCCCCGGCGTCGGCGAACGCCCGCAGGTAGCCGGTCCAGCCGGGCGTGATCCCGCCCGTGACGTACGGCATGAGCAGGCCGCGGCCGGTGGCGCGGCGGGCTCTCAGGTGGCGCTCGACCGCTCCGGCGGCCAGGGTCGGGTTCGTCACAGCAGCTCCTTCAGGGTGGAGACGTCCTTGTCGCCACGGCCGGACAGCGTCATCAGCACCGTCGAGCCCGGGGCCAGCTCGCCGTCCGCCGCCGCGCGGATCACCCAGGCGAGGGCGTGCGCCGACTCGAGCGCCGGGAGAATGCCCTCCGTACGCGCCAGCCGCACCGCCGCCGCGACGGCCTCGTCGTCGGTCACCGTGACGTAGCGGGCCCGGCCCAGGTCGCGCAGGTGGGCGTGCTCGGGGCCGACGCCCGGGTAGTCGAGCCCGGCGGCGATGGAGTGCGGCTCGACGATCTGCCCGTCGCCGTCCTGGAGGAACAGCGAGCGGCAGCCGTGCAGGACGCCGAGCCGGCCGTGGCTCGCCCCGGCGCCGCCGTCCGCCTCGACCCCGACCAGCCGCGCCGAGGTGCCGGAGAAGCCGGCGAACGTGCCGGCCGCGTTCGAGCCGCCGCCGACGCACGCGACCACGTGATCCGGCACGCCGGCCGGCAGCTCGGCCGCGCACTGCGCGCGCGCCTCGTCGCCGATGACCCGCTGGAACTCCCTGACCATCCACGGGTACGGGTCCGGCCCGACGACCGAGCCGATGCAGTAGTGGGAGTCGCCGGTCGCGCCCACCCAGTGGCGCATGGCCTCGCTGGTCGCGTCCTTGAGGGTGCGGCTGCCCGAGGTCACCGGGACGACCTCGGCGCCCAGCATGCGCATGCGGAACACGTTGAGCGCCTGGCGTTCGATGTCGCGTTCGCCCATGAAGACCGTGGCCCGGAGGCCGAGGAGCGCGGCGGCGGTCGCGGTGGCCACGCCGTGCTGCCCGGCGCCGGTCTCGGCGATCAGCCTGCGCCGTCCCATCCGGGTGGCGAGCAGGGCCTGGCCCAGCACATTGTTGATCTTGTGTGACCCGGTGTGGGTGAGGTCCTCGCGCTTCAGGTACAGCTCCACCCCCAGCGCCTCCGACAGCCGACGGGCCGGGGTGAGCGGCGTCGGCCGCCCGGCGTGCACGGCGAGCAGCCGCGCCAGCAGGCCCCGGAACCCGGGATCCGCCCACGCCTCCCGGAACGCCTCGTCCACCTCGCGGCACGCCTCCACCAGGGACTCGGGCGCGTAGCGCCCGCCGTACGCGCCGAACCGCCCCCGGGCGTCCGTCGTCGCGCCCTGCGGGACCGGCTCGCGCCAGGGCAGCAGATCACGCATGTCTAGCTCCGATCGTTCTATAACTCTTCAGTGAGTTCTAGAACAGTGTGACACCGATCGCCCTGGGACGCCACCACGGCCCCGTTAACCGGTTGCCGTCGTCGCGCCCGAGGTGCTGGAGTGGCCCTCGATGAGCACGAACAGCGGCACGGCGCCGCCCGCTCCCCGCCTCGCCGGCATCCGGTCCCGCTGGCTCACCGCCGCGACCGCGGGGCTCCGCGACGATCCCGCGGTGGCCGGGGCCGCCCTGGTCGGGTCGCTCGGCGCGGGCCGGGCCGACGACTGGAGCGACGTCGACCTGCTCGTGGTCGTCGACGATCCGCTCCTCGACGACTACGCGCTGCCCGGCCGCCTCCCTACCGGCCCCGGGACCATGACGGCCGCCTTCGACGCCCGGCAGAACGGGCCGCGCGGCACCAGGGCGTTCAGCGCGTACCAGATCATCGACGGACTCCCGCTCTGCGTCGACTGGCACATCCACCCGAGTTCGCGGGCCGGCTGGCCCGCCGACAGCACGGTCGTCCTCGACCGGCGCGGCTTCGACCGGCTCCCCGCCGCCTTCGCCGACCTGCTCGCCGCAGGCGAGCGAGAGACCCCCACGCCCAAGCGGCCGGTCGACCACCAGGTGGCGCGGCTGGTGATGATCCCGATCGCGGGCAAGCGGATCGCCCGCCGCTCGCCCGGGACCGCTCAGCTGATCGAGTTCCTCGGCGGTTCGCCGGGGGCCTCGTGGCGGGACCACCTCGCCGCGCTGCGCCGGCTGCTGGACGGCTTCACGCCGCTCGACCGGCCCGGCGACCTCGCCGCCGGGCACGCCTACCTCGACCTCGTGGAGGACACGCTGGACTGACGCCGAGGCGTACGCGGTCACCTTTCGCTGGTTGGATACGTCACCTGTTGTGATGTGACTGAGACGAGAGGAACGCGACCGATGACCTCCCCTGACTTCCTGGCCGACCAGTTCCAGGGACACCGCCCCCATTTGAAGGCCGTCGCCTACCGCATGCTGGGCTCGCTGAGCGAGGCCGAGGACGCGGTGCAGGAGGCGTGGCTGCGGCTGGCGCGTTCGGACTCGGGTGACATCGACAACCTGGGCGGCTGGCTGACCACCGTGGTCGGCCGGGTGTGCCTGGACATGCTCCGCACCCGCAAGTCCCGGCGCGAGGAGTCCTTGGAGGAGCGCCTGCCCGACCCGGTGATCAGCAGCACGGACGCCACCGACCCGGAGCAGGAAGTGCTGCTCGCCGACTCGGTCGGCCTGGCGCTGCTGGTCGTGCTGGAGTCGCTGAGCCCCGCCGAACGGCTGGCGTTCGTGCTGCACGACATGTTCGGCCTGCCGTTCGAGCAGATCGCGCCCATCGTCGACCGCACCCCCGTGGCGGCCAAGAAGCTCGCCAGCCGCGCCCGCCAGCGCGTCCGCGGCGCGGCCCCGAACCCCGACCCCGACCTGAACAGCCAGCGCCGGGTCGTCGACGCCTTCCTCACCGCCGCCCGCGGTGGCGACTTCGCCGCCCTGGTCTCCATCCTCGACCCCGACGTGGTCCTGCGCGCCGACGGCGGCGTGCTCACCGGCGGCATGAAGGTCATCCGCGGCGTCGCCGCCGTGGCCGGCCAGCTCGCCACCTTCCAGCGCATGGCCACCACCAGCACCACCCACCCGGCACTCGTCAACGGCCTGGCCGGCCTGGTCAACACCGTCGACGACCAGCTCATCTCCGTCATGAGCTTCACCATCTCCGACGGCAAGCTCGCCACGATCGACATCCTGTCCGACCCCGACCGCCTCGCCCGCCTCGACCTCACCCGCCTGGAGCCATGACTCCCGGGGCCGGCGTGGGTGCGGGTCAGGCCTGCAGGTAGTGCAGGACGGCAAGGACCCGGCGGTGGTCGTTGTCCGACGGGGACAGGCCGAGCTTGGTGAAGATCTGCGTGACGTGCTTCTCCACCGAGCCGTACGACAGGAACAGCGCGGCGGCGATGGAGCTGTTGGAACGCCCCTCGGCCATCATGGCGAGCACCTCGCGTTCCCTTGGGGTGAGCGTGCCCAGGGCCTCCGCGCGGCGGCTGGCGCCCATGATCTGGGTGACGACCTCGGGATCGAGGACGGTCTGCCCGGCCGCGATCTGGTCGAGCGCGGCCAGGAAGTCCTTGATGTCGGCGACGCGCTCCTTCAGCAGGTATCCCACGCCGTGGGCGCCACCGGCGAGCAGCCGGGCGGCGTAGCGCGTCTCGATGTACTGGGAGAACACCAGGACGCCCACCTCGGGGTGATCATGACGGATCCGGATCGCGGCTCGCAGGCCCTCGTCGGTGTGGGTAGGCGGCATGCGCACGTCGACCACGGCGACGTCGGGACCGTGCTCCGTCACGGCGGCCAGGAGCGCGTCGCCGTCGCCCACGGCGGCCACCACCTCGTGGTCGCGGGAGGTGAGCAGCATGCACAGGCCCTCCCGGAGCATCACGGCGTCCTCGGCGATCACGATGCGCATGCGCTGCTCCGTTCAGATGTGCAGGGGAAGCTCGACGGTGATCACCGTAGGTCCTCCGGCCGGGCTGTGGATGTCGATCGTGCCGTCCAACGTCCGGACCCGGGTGGCCAGTCCGCGCAAGCCGGATCCGGCGCCGATCGCCGCGCCGCCGGCGCCGTCGTCGCGCACCCGCAGGGTCAGCAGGCCGTCACGTGCCCGTACCTCGACGAGGGCGTGCCTGGCGCCGCTGTGCCTGACCACGTTGGCCAGCAGCTCCGTCGTGCAGAAGTAGGCGATGGCATCGATGGCCGGAGCCGGCCGCTCGGGCAGGTCGGCTTCGAACCGGGCCGGGATCGGGCTCCGCGCGGTGAGCGTGGACAGGGCGGTCTCCAGCCCTTGGTCGAGTGCCGGCGGGTGGATGCCGCGGATCAGGTCGCGCAGCTCGGCCACGGTCTCCTTGGTGCTGCGGTGCGCGCTGTCGACGAGGACGCGGGCGCGCTGGAGCCGTTCGGGCCGGTCGGCCCGCTCGAGCTCGTCCTGGGCCATGCCCAGGCTCATGGCCAGCGTCACCAGCCGTGCCGCGGTCCCGTCGTGCAGGTCTCGCTCGATCCGGCGGAGCCTGGCGACCGCGTCCTCCTCGGCCAGCGCCCGTGCCTGCTCCAGCCGCCGGATCCGGGTGTCGCCCGGCGCGGGCCCGAGCAGCGTACGGGCGAGCAGCCGCTCCGGAGCCAGCGCGAGATGGACGCCCCACGGGGCGAGGAGCAGCAGCGCCAGCCCGGCGACGCTCACCAGAACCGCGACCGGCCGGCCGGGAGACAGGTGCGCCAAGGCGGAGAAGTGCCCCCACAGGGGGCAACCGAGCAGGAACAGGCCACCTCCCCACAGCCCGGCGGCGGCCGCGCAGGCGGCCACGGCCGCCGGCAGCCGGAGCAGACCGTGGATGACGGCACGCCATCCCGTCACGTCACCGAGCGCCGCGCCGAGCCGGTTCAGCAGGCCCGACCCGGCACGGAACGGAGCGGGATCGGCAATCCGCACCCCGGCCCACGCCCGGGCCAGACGTCGATTGGCCGTGCCGAGCCGTCTGGCGGCCACCACGCTCACGGCCAGCATCGGCAATCCGACGAGATTCGCCGCCAGCATGACGCTCAGCAGCACGAGAACGAGATGAACCAGGCCGGCGCCGACCATGAACGGCAACAGCACCGTGTAGGCGAGCTCACGCCGCGACCGCTCCCGCACCGGGGCGGCGATCAGCACACGCCACCGCTCTGTCCGCCTTTCCACGCTCCTCCTCGCCTCACGCGCCACGCCGTCCAGCCTGACGGACACGTACGCGCGAGAACACCCGGACAGCCTCTGGGGGACATCCCGAACCGGCACGGAGGACGTCCCGGTGGTGGCCGGCCCGTCGCTGTCACAGAGTGATCACCATGACGACAACCAAGCAGCGGCTGGTCATCGGCGTAACGGTGGCGACGCTGGCGGGCATGACCCCGCCGGCCTCCGCCGCCCGGGACGCCGGGCCGGCCTGGCGGGACTGCGCCGGCCAGGGCGTGCCGGCGGGCATGCAGTGCGCCGCGATCGAGGTGCCCGTGAACTGGGCCGAGCCGGACGGGCCGAAGGTCGAACTGGACCTGGCCCGGCTGCCCGCCACCGAGCCCGCGCACCGGATCGGCAGCGTCCTGGGCATCCCCGGCGGTCCCGGGGCCGACGGGATCGACGACCTGAAGCACGCCGCGACCGACCTCGCCGAGCTGGGCCGCAGGTTCGACCTCGTCGCCTACAAGCCGCGCACCGCCGTGTGGCGCGATCGGATGCCGCCGTCCTGCATGAAGCCGGGGACGTCACTGTTCGAGCCGCGGAGCCGGAAGCAGTACAAGGCGTTGGCCGCGGCGATGACCAGGGCCTTCGAAGCCTGCCGGAAGGCGGACGGGACCGGACTGTTCGCCCACATGGACTCCCTGTCGGTGGCCAGGGACATGGACGCGATCCGCGTGGCTCTGGGCGAGGAACGGCTGAGCTTCATGGCCAACTCCTACGGAGGGGTGCCCGCCGCCGCCTATGCCCGGCTGTTCCCGCGGCGCATCCGAGCCATGTACCTCGACGGGACGATCAACCAGGTCGACGGCTGGCGGGACCAGACGCTGCGGACCCTGCCCGTCATGGAACGGGTCTTCACCAGGTTCGCCGCCTGGTGTGCGGACACGCCCGCGTGCGAGCTGCACGGGCAGGACGCCGGGGCGGTCTGGCGCAAGCTCGTCCGGGACGCCGATCGCAGACCGATCCCGGTCACGTCGTCCAAGTTCGGTAAGGGCGAGCTGACCGGGTGGCATCTGAAGAGCTTCGGCTTCTTCGGCGACCCGGGACTGGGCCATGCGCGGTGGCTGGCCTTCGCCGAGGCGGTCGACAAGGCCCGGGGCGGGGACGGGTCCGGATTCGCCGATGTCGCCCTCGGCAACGCGCGGATCTGGGCCGCCCCCGGAGCGCTGGCGATGTCGTGCGCGGACGACCGCAGCTACAGCGGCTACGCGCAGTTGCGGACGTTCCGGCGTCAGGCGGAGAAGGTCTCGCCGAACTTCGGGACGGCCTCGTTCGACGCCCTCGGATGCACCGGCTGGCCGCTACCGGTCGCCAACCCGTCCCGCCCGCTGCCGGTGCGCGGCCTACCGCCGTTCCTGGGAGCAGGCAGCACGTGGGGCGACTACGCCTGGACCGAGAGCTTCACCCGGATGATCCCGGGCTCCGTGACCGTCGGCTACGACGGGCCCGGCCATGTCATGTACCTGTCGGGCAAGAAGTGCCCCATCCGGCACGCCACCGCGTACCTGACCGATCTGCGGCTGCCCGAGCCGGGCACCACCTGCCCTGCCGAATGACAGGCCCGACTCCCGCACTGCCGTACGGCCGGGTCACCGTCCGCGTCCGCTCCGCTTCGCGTGCTTGCTGCCCCAGCCGGCCAGGAAGGCTCCTGCGACGGCGGCGGCCACGTAGCAGGCGAGCCACACCCCGAACCCTCCGGGCAGCCGGCCGAGCAACCCGGCGTTGTCATGGTCGGCCAGCAGCCGGATGGCGCCCTGAGCCCCCAGGACCAGCAGCAGCATGCCGATGATCAGCACGGTCACGTACTTCATGCGCTTCGCCTCCTTTTTGTGGTGCGTTCGAACCATAACACGCGCGTTTGGTGCGATCGCACCACAAGCGCGGCGCGCGATAGGCTGGGCCCATGATTTGACGCCGGCCCAGCGACCGGGCCCCTCCGTGCTCTCCTTCGTTCGTCGCCATGTGACCCGAATCCACGAAGGAGATCCCTTTCATGACCACGTCGGCCTCCATCGAGGTTCCCGACCAGTTCGCCGCCTCCTACGGAGCAAACGGCGCCGACGCCCGCGCCTGGCTCGCCGGACTGCCACGCCTGGGCGGCGAGCTCCTGGACCGCTGGCGGCTGCGGCCCGACGGCCCGGCCGCGTACGGCATGGCCTCGCTGGTCTTCCCCGTACGCCAGCCCGACGGGACGCCCGCCGTCCTCAAGCTCCAGCAGCTCCGGGAGGAGACCGCCGGCGCCTCCGCCGGACTGCGGGCCTGGAACGGCAACGGCATCGTGCGCCTGCTCGACCATGACGAGCAGAGCGGCACCCAACTGCTGGAACGCCTGGACGCGACCCGTACGCTCTCATCGGTGGCCGACGACGACGCCATGCGGATCCTGGCCGACCTGATGGCCCGCCTGACCTCGGTCCCCGCCCCGAGCGGCCTGCGCCGGCTGTCCGGCATCGCCGCGGCCATGCTCGACCAGGCGTCGCAGGCCGTCCCCGCCCTGCGCGACCAGGACGAGCAGCGGCTGGTACGCACCTGCGCGTCCGCCGTGGCCGAACTGATCGGCGAGCCCGGCGACCGCCTCCTGCACTGGGACCTGCACTACGACAACATCCTGGCCGGCGAACGGGAGCCGTGGCTGGCCATCGACCCCGAACCGCTGGCCGGCGACCCGGGGTTCGAGCTGCTGCCCGCCCTGGACAACCGGTGGGATCAGGTGGAGGTCACCGGCGACGTGGCTCGCGCCGTGCTGCGCCGCTTCGACCTGCTGACCGAGGCGCTCGGCCTCGACCGGAACCGCGCAGTCGGCTGGACCCTCGGCCGCGTGCTGCAGAATGCCCTGTGGGACATCGAGGACGGCAAGCCCACCCTCGAACCCGCCCAGGTCGCCATCGCCACCACCCTGCTGCACCGACGATGATCAGCACGATTGATCGCGCGGAACCAGGAGCAGCGAACTGCGATGCTCAGTGGGGGTTGGCCGTAGGTCGAGGGGCGACGACAAGTCCGACCGTGTTCGGCGTGTGGCCGCCGAACACTTCGTGCACGTACCAGTCATCAGGGACACTTTCCGGTCGCAGGACGTGCGCCGAGAAATCCCATCCGGCGCCGTCACGGGGACGCGGTTCAGGCGGGGCCTGGTGGTAGGACTCGACGATGGCACCCCGCTCCCGTAGCAGGGCCTTGACCTCGGCCACCGTGTGATTGGCCGGTTCCGCCCCTTCCAGAACCTCGCCACGCGCCACGGGGTCACCAGTGATCTCGTACCTCTCCCCAGGGCGGGCGGGGCGGCCGAAAACGAGCTCGAACGGACTGCGCAGGTCGGCGGGAATGCTCACGCCGGCCTGGCACCACATCCGGCCGCAGTCAGCGCCTTCGATCAGTTTGATGCGGTTGTCGTCGGGTTCGCCGTCGATGGCGAACCCGTCGGGATGGAAGGTCACTCTCCGCTGGGGAGCGGACACCGAGACGAGCGTGCCGACCAGGCTCGGCGAGGCGGGCTTCATGGTCAGGGTGACGTTCAGGCCGTGGGCGGCGAAGTCCTCGCGAAAGCGCCGAGGGTCGGCGTCGGGGTCCACGATCCGCACGTTGATGTAGTCGCCGTTCTCGGCGAATGCCAGCGCCTTGGCCGGTCCCACGACGAACGGCCCTACCTCCTGCGGCTGAAGGAGGACCGGCAGAGCGGTCGCCAAGCCCACCAGAACGGCCGCCACGGGAGCGAGGGCGAGCCACCGGCGCCGGATCCAGCGACGTCGTGGCGTGGCAGCGGCCGAGGCGGAGTCCCCGAGAATGGCGTCCAGAGTTGCGGTGAGATCGCCCGGCCCGGCCTGCACGTGCTGGGCTGGGTCGTGGGCCCGGAGCAAGCGGGTGAGCTGCTCGAGATCGGTGGTCACAGGCTGTTCCCCTCGAAAGACGGCTTCCGGTCGGCGATGGGTGGTGCGTCCTTGGAGAGCAGGTGGCTCAGTCGTTTACGGGCGCGGTGCAGCCGCATCGCTGCCGTCGGCCGTGAACAGCCCACCACCGCCGCCGCCTGGCGCAGGTCGAGCCCTTCCCATGACATCAACAGCAGCAGCTCCCGGTCGGCCTCACTCAAGCTGCGTAACGCGGTCAGCGCTTCCTGTCGTGCGGCAACACCGGCGGCATGGTCGTCTTCGACGTCGGAGAGCATCAGGGACCCGTCCCAGAGGAGACCGTCTCGCCGGTTGTCCCGTCGGATCGCGTTCGAGATGAGGTTCCGGGCGGTCGCGTACAGCCAGGGCAAGGGTTGGCCGGACGGGAAACGGTGGTACTTCTCCCAGGCCACCTTGAACGTCTCTGCTGCTATGTCCGCGGCCTCCACCGGACCCACCCGTCGCCAGGCATACCGCAGCACCGCCTCGTAGTGTTCATGGAACATACGGGTGAAGCCGGCCTCATCGCTCACGCTCCGTCTCCTCTGTGGCGTGCTGATGCACGATGCACCATCTACCCGGTAAATGTCGCGAGCCGGGTGAGTATCACCACGCGTGGCGCTGTTCTGCGCGCGGCATGACCAGCAGAGCGGATGCTGCGGCGCCGCCGGAGCCGGTCACCCACCCGCCGGTCTGCTGAGCCCGGCTGGTCAGGCCAGGTAGGTGGTCTGCGGGCGCAGGTGGGCGTCCAGGATGACGAGGTCGGCGCGGTGGCCGGGCTCCAGGGCGCCGCGTCCGGGGAGGTCGAGGACGTCGGCCGGGTTGGCGGTCGCCATGCGCAGCGCGGTGTGGACGGGGACGTGGGCCGCTCGCACCAGGTGGCGGACGCAGTCGGTGAGGAAGGCGGTCGACCCGGCGAGGCGGTCGGTGCCGGCCAGCCGGGCCGTGCCGCCGGAGACGTCGACGGTGCGGTCGGCGAAGGCGTAGCGGCCGTCGCCGAGGCCGGCGGCGGCCATGGCGTCCGTGACGAGGACGGCGCGGGTGCCGTCACCGGTGGCCAGGGCCAGGACGGGCGGCAGCACGTGCTGCCCGTCGGCGATCAGTTCGTAGGTCAGCCGCGGGTCGGTGAGGGCGGCGGCGACGGGGCCGGGGGTGCGGTGGCCGAGCGGGGGCATGGCGTTGAACAGGTGGGTGACGTGCCGGGCGCCGGCGTCGGCGGCGGCGCGTACCTGGTCGTAGGTGGCGTCCGTGTGCCCGATCGCGAACACGCAGTCGCCGGAGTAGGCGGCGATGAGGTCGAGCGCTCCGGGCAGTTCGGGCGCGATGGTCATGACGGTGGGGAGGCCGTCGGCGAGCTCCAGGAGGTCTTCGAGGAGGGTCCGGTCCGGTGGGCGCAGCGCCGACTCGGTCTGGGCGCCGCGGCGGGCGGGGGCGAGGAACGGGCCCTCGAAGTGCACGCCCACGAGGTTGGGCACGCCGGGGTCCCTGGCCGCCTCGCACACCGCCCGGGCGGCGGCCCGCATCAGGGGCTGGTCGACCGTCGCCACGGAGCCGAGCATGGCGGTGGTGCCCCGCCGCAGGTGGGCCTCGGCCGCCGTGCGCACGTCGGCGGGGTCGCCGGTGTAGACGGCCGCGCCGCCGCCGCCGTGACAGTGCAGGTCGACCAGGCCGGGAGCCAGGTACGCGCCGCCGACGTCCACGATCGGCGCACCGCCGGCCGGGTACGGCGAACCGTACCCGAGGGCGGTGATCCGGCCCGCGTCGGTGCGCAGCCAGCCGGGCTCGACCCGGTCGGCGAGCACCAGCCGGGCGTTCACGAAGAGCCGGGCGGTCACCCGCGCCTCCCGGTGAGCGCCTCGACGGCGGCCTCGGCGCAGACCCGGGAGGCGCCGAACGTGCGCACCCAGCCGCGGGCGGCGGAGAAGTCCAGCTGGGGGAAGCCCATGTCCAGGACGACGACGTCCGGGGTGGTGGCCAGGATGCGGTCGAGGATCGGGGCCTGCCACTCGAACCGGTGCGGGCTCCTGACCAGGATCACCACGTCGCCCGAGGCGCCGTACTGCTCGCGGAACTCCGAGATGGCCGCGTGCACGATCCCGGGGCCGTTGTACGTGCCGGCCGCCACGGTCACCTGTTCGACGGTGCGGCCGGGCGTGGCCAGCAGCGTCTCCACGTTCCCCGGCCCGCCGCCCGAGGCGGGTGAGGCGACCGGTTCGAGGCGGACGACCAGGGTGGCGTCCCCGCGCAGCAGCGGGTCCCCCGACACCCGCGCCGCCCGCCGCGCCAGCCGCAGTCCGAGCCCGCTGTCGGCCTCGCCGTCGAGCGGGCTGTCCGGGGCGCCGCGCCGGCCCATGCGCCGCAGCCGGTCGGCGGCCTGTTCGAGGCGTTCGGCGGGGAGGTCGCCGGTGCGCACGGCCTCGACGATGGCGTGGGCGGCGGTCCTGACGTCCTCGCCGTAGGCCCACGCGCCCAGGCACAGGGCGTCGGCCCCGGCGCGCAGGGCCAGGACGGCGGCTTCGCCCAGCGGCGCGACGTCGGCCACGCCGCGCATCTCCAGGGCGTCGGTGATCACGACGCCGTCGAAGCCCAGCTCGTCGCGGAGCAGGCCGGTGATCACCGGCGCGCTGATCGACGCCGGAAGCTCGTCCAGGGCGGACACCCGGGGGTGGGAGACCATGATCGAGTCGACGCCGGCCGCGATCGCCGAGCGGAACGGGTCGAGGTAGTGGTCGACGAGCTCGTCCCGGCTCAGGTCGAGGTCGGGGGTGCCGAGGTGGGCGTCGGTGCCGCTGAGGCCGTGGCCGGGGAAGTGCTTGGCGCAGGCGCTCACCCCGGCGGCCTGGAGCCCCTCGATCCAGGCGGCGGCGTGCGCGGCCACGTGTGCCCGGATGCCGCTGAAGCAGCGTACGCCGTTGGGGCTGAAGGGGTTGACGGCGGTGTCGACGGCGGGGGCGAGGTCCCAGGTCACCCCGGCCGCGCGTAGCGCGAGCCCGATCTGGTGGGCGCAGGCCCTGGTCGCGTCGAGGTCGTCGATCCGGCCGAGGGCGAGGTTGCCCGGCGTGGAGATCCCGCCGGCCGCCTCCAGCCGGGTGACGTCGCCGCCCTCCTCGTCGATCGCCAGGTGCAGGGAGGGGGAGAGCTCGCGCAGCCCGGCGGTGAGGCCGCGCAACTGGTCCTGGTCGACGATGTCCTTGCCGAACAGGACGAACCCGCCGAGGCCGGCGGCCACCGGCCCGTCGATCCAGCGCGGGATGGCGGGGCGGCCGAGAGCGGGGAAGAGTACGGCGTGTGCGAGCCGTTCGAGGTGATCCATGAGACTCCTGTCGGTGTCAGCCCTTGACCGCGCCCGCCGCCAGCCCGCCGACGAGCCGGCGCTGGAGGAAGAGGAAGAAGACGAGGACGGGCAGGGAGAAGATGGCCGAGGCGGCGATCGTCTCGCCGTAGTCGACCTGGGGCGCGGTGCTGAACGACACGAGCCATACGGGCAGCGTGTAGTTCTCCTGCGACCGCATGAGCACGTACGCGAAGAGGTAGTCGTCCCAGGCGTTGATGAACGCGAAGACCGACGTGACGACGATCCCGGGGGCGAGCAGGGGAAGCACCACCCGGCGGAAGGCCTGCAGCCGGTCGCAGCCGTCGATCATCGCCGCCTCCTCCAGCTCGACGGGCACCCCGGCGACGAAGGCGCGCAGGTTCCACACGGTGAACGGCAGGACGAAGGACAGGTACGTGAGGACGAGCCCGGGGAGCATGTCGAGCGCCCCGATGTCACGCAGCATCAGGTAGAGCGGGATGACCATCGCCGAGCCGGGGATCATCTGGACGAGAACGAGCACGGCCAGCAGGGTCCGGCGCCCGCCGAAGGCGAACCGCACGGTGGCGAACGCCGCCGCCACGGCCACGGCCATCGACAGCACGACCGTGATCAGCGACACGACCAGCGAGTTGCGCAGGAAGGTCAGGAACTCGGGCGCGGCCAGGGTCCTGGTGAAGTTCTCCGTGCTGGGCGGCCACGGCACGAACTGCGGCGTCAGCGACAGGACCTGCCCCGGCGGCTTGAACGCGGTCGCGAACATCCAGTACACGGGGAAGATCATGACGACGGCGGCGAGGACGACCACCGCGTCGACGGCCAGCCGGCGGCGGGTGCGGAAGTCGCGCAGGGCGTTCATGCCACCTCGCCCCCCTTCGTGAGACGGCGGACGTACAGGACGGCGAAGACCGACAGGAGCACGATCGTGATGACGGAGATCGCCGACCCGGCTCCGTAGTCGTTCGCGGTGAAGGCCTGGACGTAGGCGTAGACCGAGACGGTCGTCGTCTCCCCAGACGGCCCGCCCTGCGTCAGCACCCAGAACGGGGTGAAGGAGTTCACCGACCAGATCACCTCCAGGACGACGAGGACGGCGAGCACGGGCCGCATCAGCGGGAGCGTGATGCGGCGCAGCGTCTGCCACGCCCCCGCGCCGTCGATTCCGGACGCCTCGTACAGGGCCGACGGGATCTGGAGCAGGGCCGCGTACATCGTGAGGATCACGAACGGCAGCCCCTTCCAGACGATGAGCACGATGATCAGTACGAGGGCCGGGCCGGGCTCGGAGAACCAGTCGCGCGCGGTCAGGTCGCCGAACACGCCGAGCTGGGTCAGCATCCAGTTCGCCACGCCGTACTGCGGCTGGAACAGCCACTGCCAGATGAGCGCGGCCGAGACCATCGGCATGGC
Source organism: Nonomuraea sp. NPDC023979 (assembly GCF_040639085.1). Classification (NCBI taxonomy): domain Bacteria; kingdom Bacillati; phylum Actinomycetota; class Actinomycetes; order Streptosporangiales; family Streptosporangiaceae; genus Nonomuraea; species Nonomuraea sp. NPDC023979. Next base: position 51,615 of record NZ_JBEZZG010000012.1, on the reverse strand, counting down.
CCAGACCAGGACGAGGCAGACCACGAACACGAGCCTGGCCCACGCCGAGGTGCGGGTCAGCGCCCTGGCCAGCGCGAAGCCCAGCGCCATCATGGCCGCGACGCAGGCGGCGGTGACGACGACGGTGCGCCCGAGCACCGCCCAGAAGGCGGGGTCGGCCAGCACGTCGGTGTAGTTGGCCACGCCCACGAAGGGCGCCTCGCCGGTGAACAGCGAGCGGGAGTCGAACTTCTGGAACGACAGGACGACGAGCCGGACGACCGGATAGCCGAGGGTCACGGCCAGCACGATCACCGCCGGCGCGACCAGCCCGTAGGGCAGCCGGGAGCGGCGGTCGCGCGCCGGGGCGGGCTCGCGGGACTCACCCCGGTCCGGCCCGAGACTCACCGCCCCCTGAGTCTGGAGTGCCATGTCAGGAGGTCGTCCCCGTCGCGTTGAACGCCTTGGCGATGTGGGCGTCGTACTCGGCGGCCCGGGCGGCGATGTCCTTGCCTGCGGCGATGTCGGAGAAGAACTGCTCGTTGTAGCGTTCGCCGTCGAGCGTCGCCTGGCCCGGGGTCACCGGCAGCGCGTGGTTGCTCCTGACGGCCTCGGCGCCGGTCGTGAGCGCCTCGGTCACCCCGTCGGCGGGCATGAACGCGGGCGAGATCGGCATGAGGTTGAGCTTCTGCGCCATCAGCCCCTGGAACTCGCGGCCGGTGACCACCCGCAGCCAGTCCTTGGCGGCGTTCGGCCTGGTGGTCGCCGCCGAGACGCCGATCGTCGAACCGGCCACGATCGTCGGCAGCGGCTTGCCCTTCTCGTAGCCGGGCATCACGAAGTAGCCGAGCTTGTCCTTCAGCTTCGGGTTCTTCTCCAGCACCTTGTCCGGCTCCCAGGCCCGGACGTAGAGCATCGCCGTCTGCTCGTCGGCGAAGAGCTGGGTCTGGTCCGGGCTGTTGGTGTTGCTGCCGACGGACGAGGGCGTGGAGCAGGTGTTCTGGAAGTCCTTCCACTCCCGCAGCCCCTCCTGGGCCTGGGGCGTGCTCATCGCGCCCTTCCAGGTGTCGCCGTCGCGGGTGGCCACGTCGCCGCCCTTGCCGAAGACGAACGGCGCGCCGGCGAACCAGTACTGGCCCGGCATGTAGAAGCCGGAGAAGTTCTTGGTTGCGGAGTTCTTCTCGGCGAGGGTCTCGCAGGCGCTCTTGAGCTCCTCAATCGTGGCCGGCGGCTCGTCGATGCCCGCCTCGGCGAACAGGTCCTTGTTGTAGAGCACCACCTTGGTCCCGCCGTACAGCGGGGTGGCGTACAGCTTGCCCTGGTGGGTGGAGGGCTGGGCGAGACCGTCGAGCCAGGTGGCCGACTCCTCGAAGCCGGCCTTGTCCGCCGTCAGGTCGAGCAGCGCTCCCGAGTACGACTGCAGCGGGGTCTGTGTGTTGCCCATCTCGACGACGTCCGGCCCCTTCCCGGACGCCAGCGCGGTCGTGATCTTGGTGGCGATGCTGTCCCACTGCTGGATCTCGACCTTGACGTCGATGCCCGGCTGCTTCTTGGCGAACGCCGCCTTGGCCTGTTCGATGATCTCGGAGTCGCCGGGCCCGCCCGTCATCATCCAGACGGTCAGGGTGCCGGACTCCGGCCCGCTGTCACCGGAGCCGCCGCCCGCGCCACCGCACCCGGCGGTGAGTACGAGCAGGCCGGCCAGAGTCAGTGCGCCGTGGACGACGGCGGTCCTCCTGGTTCGCATCGGGGGTTCCTTCCATGGGGGATGTGAGGGGGTTCGTGGGGGTGGCTGGTTCGGGCGTCCGCAGGCGGGTCAGCCGGGATGGACGGGCGCCTCTTCGAGGGCCTTGACCGCGCGGGCCCGGTCCACCTCGATCTGGTTGATGTGCTCCTCCAGCACGCCGAGCGAGGCGTACAGGTCGCCGAGTGCGATGGCCAGCGCGCCGAGCAGGCCCGCCTGGCCGCCGAGCATGGTGCGGCGGACCCGGGTGCTGACGCCGACGAGGTCGAGCACCTCGCCCTGGACCTCGTCGAGCGCCGACTCGGCCAGGCCGTCGCCGAACCCGCCGGTCACGATGACCGTGCGCGGCTCGTAGGCCAGGGCCACGATCGACACCAGGTGGACGAGCGCGTCGCGGATGCGCTGCCGCAGGTCGCCGAAGCGCTCGGGCTCCTCCAGGATCTGCCTGGCGTGCGTCACGTCGTACCCGGCGGCGCGGGCGTGGGCGACGAGGCCGGCGCCGGAGACGAGGTCACGCAGCCGGGTCTTGGTGCCGGGGATGAGCAGCCGCCCGAACTCGCCGAGGAGCCCGTCCTTGCCGGACAGGACCTGGCCGTTCATCGCCGCCGCGGAACCGAGGCCGGTGCCCAGCGTGAGCAGCACCGCGGTCTCCTTCTCGGCCAGCGCGCCGTACTGGAGCTCGCCCACCAGGGCCAGCTTGGAGTCGTTGTCCAGCGTCGTCGGCACGGCGATGCGCTCGCGCAGGGCGTCGACGAAGACCGTGCCGTGGAGCTGCGGCAGGTTGTGCGAGCCGACGACCCGTGACCTGTCGCCCGACACCACACCCGGCAGTCCCACGGCGACCGCGCCGAGCGGGCCGTGCTGTCCCGATACCGCGCCGGCCAGCTCGTGGATGCGCTCGGCCATCCAGCCGGCCAGCCGCTCGCCGTCGAGCGCGAGCGGGGTGGGGTGCTTGGCCCGGACCAGCGTGTTGCCCAGCGCGTCGGCGACGGCGAAGCGGCAGTTGGTGCCGCCGAGGTCGATGCAGCCCACCAGGTGCACGGAGCCGTCGAACTGGACGAGAGTCGACGGCCTTCCTCTGCCGCTGGCCGGTTGCACGGCCGCGTCCCGGGCGAAACCGCGTGAACGCAGGTCGTCCACGATGCGGAACACGGTGGCACGACTGAGCCCGGTGCCCTCCACGATCTGTCCACGCTCCAGGGAACGCCCGGAGAGCAGCGTGGACAGGACCGCGCTGCGGTTGGTGGCACGAGGTTCGGTGGCAGAGTGCATTTATTTCTCTCAGCTTGAACAAAAATGTTGGCCGTGAGTGTAACCACAGGACCACGCGGTTGTCACCACCCCCGCTCTTGCGTCCGGCCCCGCTGGTTTGTAATGCAAAGCACGATGGGTAGCGTGAGCACATGACTTCCGACGCCCTCGTGGACGCCCTCGTCCGCAACACCTTCGAGGTGGTCGGCGTGCTCACCCGCATCGGAGCCGAGCACGACCTCTCGCTCACCCAGCTGCGGGTGCTGGGCATCCTGCGCGACCGCCGCCCGCGTATGACCGAGCTCGCCGCGTTCCTCGGCCTCGACAAGTCCACCCTCTCCGGCCTCATCGACCGCGCCGAGCAGCGAGGGCTGGTGGCCAGGGGCAAGAACGCCCAGGACCGCCGCGTCGTCGACGTGTTCATCACCCCTGCGGGACTGGAGCTGGCGGAGCAGGTGTACGACGAGGTACGGCGGGCGCTGACGCCGGTGACGGACCGGCTCGACCCGCAGGACGGCGATCAGCTCGCCAAGCTGCTGCACGGCCTCCACTCCCCCGGCCGGGACCTGGCGCCCTGACTGCGCCACCTCCTCGTCGTCCACCGAACCGGCGCTCCGGTTACGCGGGTCGCTCAGCTGTTTCTCCAGCAATGCCGCGCCTTCGCGGCGGGAGCCGTCCCGGGAAGCCGGAAGGCCGTCGAGCCGATGGCAGACGACCCTGGGCAGGCGTGCCGAACCAGCCGGGTCACCTCGTACAGGGCCCGCGCCGGCCGGGCCGTCGACGGATGGTCGCCGCCGGCGCCATGAACCGAGCGGGACGGTCGCTAACGTACGGGGCATGGAACGGCGCGACATCGAGATCTTCCTCACCCTGGCCGAGGAGCTGCACTTCACCCGTACGGCGGAGCGGCTGGGAGTCAGCGCAGCCCGGGTGAGCCAGACGATCAAGCAGTTGGAGCGCCGGTTCGGTGTCGCGCTGTTCCAGCGGACCAGCCGCCAGGTGGCGCTCACCCCCGTCGGCAGCGCGCTGCGGGAGGACGTGGAGGCCGGGCACCAGCGCATCCAGGAGGGCATCGCCAAGGCGGTCGCCGCCGGGCGCGGCTTCACCGGGACGCTGCGGGTGGGCTTCTCCAGCCCGCTCGTGGGCGAGGCCCTGATGGCCGCCGTCGAGGCGTTCCGCGCCCGCCATCCGGGCGGCGAGGTGCGCATCCGCGAGGTGCACCTGTCGGACGCGTTCGGCGCGCTGCGCACCGGCGAGCTCGACCTGCAGATCACCGAGCTGCCCGTACGGGAGCCCGACCTGGCGAGCGGTCCCGCGCTGCTGCGCGATCCCCGCGTGCTGGCCGTCTCCGCCAGGCATCCCTTCGCCCGGCGTGACAGCGTCACGGTGGAGGACCTGGCCAGGGACGCCGTGCTCGTGCCCGCCGACGCGCCCGCGTACCTGCTGGACGCGATCATCCCGGCGCGGACCCCCGGCGGGCGGCCCGTCCGGCGCGAGCGGGTGCTGACCTCGCGGCAGGAGCTGCTCACGCTGGTCAGCGGCGGCGCGGGGATGGCCGTGGTGGGGAACCAGGCCACGCGCTATCACGCCCGGCCGGACATCGCCTACGTGCCCATCGCCGGCCTGCCGCCGATCGAGTACGGGCCGGTCTGGCCGGCCGGCGGTCGGACCGATCGGGTGCGTTCCTTCCTCGCCCTCCTCCAGGCCGAACTGGATCGTTAACCCAGGGGTTGACGGTCGTTGCGGATCTCGTCGTTGTTGCAGGTCGGCGCCGTGGCCAGGATGGAGTCATGACCACGACGAAGGAGCACACCATGACGAACCCCATCCCCGAGGAGTACAAGGGCGGCGTTCCCTACCTCAACGTGCACGACGCCAAGGCGGCCATCGACTTCTACCGGCGGGCCTTCGACGCGGACGTGCGCATCGAGATCCCCCGCCAGGGCGGCAAGATCGCGCACGCCGAGTTCCGGATCGGCGACGCGGTGTTCATGCTGCGTGACGAGTACCCCGAATACCGCTTCCGCAGCCCGAGGACAATCGGCGGCACGCCGGTCAACCTGATGGTCTTCGTGGCGGACGTCGAGACGTTCGCCGAACGCGCCATCGCCGCGGGCGCACGTGTGATCCGGCCGGTGGAGATGCAGTTCCACGGCGATCTGCAGGTCGAGCTGGAGGACCCGTTCGGCCACTCCTGGTTCTTCACCAGCCGGGTCGCCCACATGGACGCCGCCGAGCTGCAGGAGACCGCGTCCGCGGTGAACCTCTGAGCGCGGCCCCCGGGCCGGCCCTGATCCGAGAGTAACGTCCCGCCTACTTTTCGTGATTCAGAAGGGTCGGTCCACCGCTCCCAGGAGGCTCCAGCCATGCACCTCGCCCGTGCGCTCACCCCCGCCGCGCTCCTGATCGCCGCCACGGCGGCCGCCTGCTCCCCGGCGGCCCCGTCGACCACCACGCCGGCCACCACGCCGGCGCCCGCCGTCACCGTCACCGCGACGACCACCACGACCCCGCCACCATCGGGTGACCTAACCACTGACCAGCCGGAATCCACCGCCCCCAGTCGCAGGAGCGCCCAGCGCGTCCGCCTGCCGGACGTCGTCGGCATGAACCTCCAGGCCGCCCAGGACCACCTCCAGGCCACCGGCTTCTACATCCTCAACGACAAGGACGCCACCGGCCAGGGCCGCCTCCAGGTTCTCGACCGCAACTGGGTCGTCGTCCGCCAGACCCCGGCCGCCGGCAAGCGCGTCCCCACCTCCACGCTGATCACCCTCTACGCGAAGAAGCTGGGCGAATAGCGCGGCCGCTACCCGTCCGCAGGGCGCCGGCGTGGGCGGCGGCCAGGGTCACCTCCACCGCCCGGTCGGCGGTCGTCTCGTCGACCGGGTCGGCGGTGATGAGCAGGCGCAGGTAGATCGGCGCGGCCAGGGTCTTCAGCAGCTCGGCCGGATCGGTGCCGGCGGGGAGCTCGCGGCGCTCGACGGCGCGGGTGACCACGGGTTCGGCGCGGGCGAGGCGGTCGTCGAAGACGTGGCGCCGCGCTGCCGCGATCTCCGGGAGGTGGGCCGCTCCGGTGAACATGGCGGCGAGGATGGCCTGCCCGGTGGAGCTGGTGAAGGTCTGGACGATCGAGCGTGCCAGCGCCCGCAGGTCGGTCTCGATCGCGCCGGTGTCGGGAACGGGGACGTCCATCGCCATGTGCTCGGCCAGGGCGTCGGTGAGCAGGCTCTCGCGATCCTTCCAGCGCCGGTAGACCGTCGTCTTGTGGACCCCGGCGCGCTGGGCGACGTTCTCGACGCTGAGCGCGGCGTAGCCCTTGTCCACGAGCTCGGCGAGCGTGGCGGCGTGCACGGCGGCGCGCACCTTGACACCGCGGCCGACCGGCCGGGCCGGGGGGTGATCAGACTGCATTGCAACTCCAAGTTGCGATATTCGCAGGATGGATGACAGGATGACTTTATCGCAACTTCAAGTTGCGATGAATCCGCCTGCGTCCCCTGAGGTGACACACCATGCGCAACCCTCCCCCTTGGACCTTCCACGCCATCCCCGACCAGAGCGGACGCGTCGCGGTGGTGACCGGCGCCAACAGCGGCATCGGCTACGTCACCGCCCGCGAGCTGGCCCGCCGGGGCGCGCACGTCGTCCTGGCCTGCCGTGACCCCGGACGCGGCCGGGCCGCCCTCGCCCGCATGCGGGACGAGACGGGCAGCGCCCACCTGGAGCTGCGGCGGCTGGACCTGGGCAGCCTGGCCGCCATCCGGGAGTTCGCCGACGGCTGGGACCTCGGCCGCCTGGACCTGCTCGTCAACAACGCCGGGGTGGCGATGGTGCCGTACGCCAGGACCGCCGACGGGTTCGAATCGCAGTTCGGCGTCAACCACCTGGGCGCCTTCGCCCTGACCGGCCTGCTCCTGCCGCACCTGCTCGCCGCGCCCGACCCGCGGGTGGTCACCGTCAGCAGCGAGGGCCAGCGTTTCGCCCGCTTCGACCTGGACAACCTCAACGCCGAACGCCGCTACCGCACGGCGTTCGCCTACGTGCAGTCCAAGCGGGCCAACCTGTACTTCGCCGTCGAGCTGCAACGCCGTGCCGACGCCGCCGGGCGCCAGCTCCGCAGCATGGCCGTCGCCCCCGGCCTCACCCGGACGAACGTGCTCACCGGCGGCGCCAACAGCGGCAGGGGACGGCTGTACGCGACCCTCACGCGGCTGCTGGTGCGCGCGGCCTTCCGTCCCACCCCGGAAGGCGCGAAGACCTCCCTGTACGCGGCGACCGAGCCGGATCTGCCGGGCGGCAGCTACGTCGTCCCCGACGGCGTGCTGCAACTGCGCGGCGAGCCCACCCGCCGGACCCGCGAACGCGCCGTCCGCGACACCGCCACGGCCGCCCGCCTCTGGCAGCTCTCCGAACGGCTCACGGGCGTCACGTACGCGCTGTCCACCACGGCGGCTCCGCTGCCGGGAAATGGTCTGTGACCATCGGGCGTATCGGCTCGTCCTCAATGACGTGACTGTCGTTCAAGCCCGGAGGCCCCCATCATCGAGGAGCTGTACCGCGAGTACTGGCCGCTCGTGTGCGGATTCCTCCAGCGGCGCACCCGAGACCCCCATCTGGCCGAGGACCTCGCCCAGGAGACGTTCATCAAGGCCACCAGGGCGTTGTTCGGCTGGCGTGGTGAGAACCCCGGCGCGTGGCTGCTCGCCATCGCGCGCAACGTCCTCATCGATCACGCCCGGCGCCGCCGCCTGGAGCTGCCGTTGCCCGATCCCGGCGACCTGGCGGTGCCCGCGCTCGACGTCGCCGCCGTCGACGTCCGCGAGGCCCTGGACCGGGTGCCCGAGCAGCACCGGAGGCTGCTCCTGCTGGTCTACATCGAAGGGTTCTCGCTCGTGGAGGTGGCCGCGATGACCGGGAAGAGCACATCGGCGGTGAAGACCGCGATCTGGCGGGCCCGCGCCGCCTTCGCCGACAGCTACGGAGACGACGCATGACCGAGCAGCCCGAACCCCTGCTGATCCCCGAGTTCGACCCCAAGGCGACCCGGCGCGCGATACGCCGCGGCATCCGCAGGACCGCCGTGCTCGTGCTGGGCGTCCTCACGGCGCTCGCGCTGGTGGCGACCCTCGGTTCGGCGCTGATCCAGACGCGCGGCGACCGGGAGGGGCGGATGGTCCACGTCCTCGGCACCGCGCTGCAGATCGCCAAGCCCGCCTACACGGTCACGTCCTGGACGTGCTGCCGGACGGAGCCGCTGTCGATGTCCTTCACGGTGACCGCCGCGCCGATGCGCGCGCACGGCGGGTTCGGCCTGCAGAGCCGGCCGGATTTCACCGTACGGCAGAACCTGTTCGGCGGGGTCGAGGAACTGCCGTGGGCGCAGCTGGCGAACACCACGCTGACCCAGGCGCTGTTCAACATGGGCACCCAGCTCCAGCGCAAGCCGGACATCCGGCAGGTTCTGGCGAGGTTGCCGCAGGACATGAACGCTCTCGCCGTGGTGGAGTTCGAGCGGCCGCTCACGGCCGACTCGCTGGTCGGCTTCGCCCGGCAGTACGGCGCGTGCCCGGAGAAGGTGGTGTACGAGGCCCGTCCAGGGGCGGCGCCCATCACCTGGGGCAGCGACATGACCACGTTCCTGGGCGTCGCCCCGGAGAGCCAGGTGACCAGGTGCAGTGATCTTCCCCCGGAGGACCTGGCGGCCTTCCGATCCTGGGTGAAGACGCTGAGGCAGCACGACGAGCCCAATCTGCGCCGGTTCGACCTGACCCTGGCGCGGCTGCGCAAGGCGTCGGGCGAAGGGCTCGCGTACGGCTACGTCGACCAGCTGGTGACCGTCAAGCAGCTCAGGAAGATCATCGAGGATCCGCAGGTGCGCGCGGTGCGGCTGGCCGACGTGACCTTCGAGCTCGAACGCCCCTGACGCGTCATGCGGTGAGGTGCTCCGGGCGGACGCCCAGGCCGATGAAACGCCCCAGGAGGTGGCGCAGCAACGGCAGCGTCCGGAACGCCGTGAGGACCGGCGGCACGTGCCGGGTCGTGTCGTCGCCCAGGTCCTTGGGGTAGAGGTCGCGCAGGATGCCGAGCTGGAAGGCCTGGGTGATCCGCGCGGCGCGTGCTCTGCGTGCCTGCACCCGGGCCAGGTCGGCGTCCTGCGGCGCGCCGCCCCGGGCGAGAAGCGGGCCGAGCAGGTTGGCGGTGGCTACCGCGTCCTGCACGGCCAGGTTGATGCCCACGCCGCCCGCGGGCGACATGGCGTGGGCGGCGTCCCCGATGCACAGCACTCCTGGCCGGTGCCAGCGCGACAGCCGGTCCACCCGGACGCTCAGGTGGTGCACCGCCTCCCAGTCGTGGATCTCCTCCACGCGCTCGCGCAGGGCGGGGGCCAGGTGCGCCACCCGGCCACGGAACGCCGGCAGCCCGGCGGCCCTGAGCTCGTCGAAGGCGCCGGCCGGGATCGCGTAGGCGAGCTGCCAGTAGTCGCCACGGTCGATGGAGATCAGCGCCCCCTTGCCGCCCTGGAAGAACGGCACGTCGTCCCGCGGGTGGCGGGGCAGGCGGAACCAGAGCACGTCCATGGGCGGCGAGGCGCTGACCGGGGTGAGGCCGGCGGCGGCCCGTACGGTGGAATGGCGGCCGTCGGCGCCGATCACCAGGTCGGCCCGCACCTCCACGGGACCGTCGGCGGTGTCGGCCAGGACGCCGGTCACCCTCCCCCGCTCGGTGAGCAGTCCCGTGGCCCGGGCGCGGCGCAGGAGGCGGAAGGAGGGGTAGGCCGTGGCCTTCCCGGCCAGGAAGTCCAGCACGTCCCACTGCGGCATGAACGCGATGTAGGGGCAGCGCACGTTCAGCCGGCTGAAGTCGGCGAAGGTGACGTCCCGGCCGCCCAGGTTGACCGTGACCTGCGGCATCCTGGTGTGCGGGAGGTCCAGGAACTCCTCGATCCAGCCCAGCTCGGCGATCAGTTGCAGGGTGGAGGGGTGGACGGTGTCGCCGCGGAAGTCGCGCAGGAAGTCCGCGTGCTTCTCCAGCACGATCACCTCCACGCCCTGACGGGCCAGCAGCAGCCCGGCCATCATGCCCGCGGGGCCGCCCCCGACGACGCAGCACTGTGCGCGCATCTCATCCTTCTTCCGGAAAAAGCAGCCCGACCAGGGCCGCGACGTCGATGGGGGTGCCCAGCCGCCGGTTGACGGCGACGGCGGCGAACAGGCTCCTGGCGGCCGTGGCCGTGTCGTGCGGGCGCAGCTCGCCGGCCTCGACGCGTTCGAGCAGGAAGTCGCCGATGAGTTGCTGGCCCTCGCCCACCAGCGCCGCCAGCGGCACGCGGGCCTGGGCGGAGCTGAAGAACACCGCCATCAGCTCGGCGTTGTCGGCCAGCAGCCGGTCGAACGCCGCCAGCGTCTCGGCCAGCACCACGACGGCCGGCCGCGGGTCGTTCTCCTGCTCGGCCCGCAACTCCCGCAGGCGCGGCAGGAAGCCCCGCTCCGACAGGAGCGTCTCCACCATCGCCTCCTTGCTGTCGAAGTAGCGATACAGCAGCCCCGGCGTCACCTCGGCGGCCTGGGCCACGTCCTTGACCGTGGCCCCGTCCACGCCCTTGTCGGCGAACACGCGCAAGGCCGCGTCCAGCAGCCGCTCCCGGCGCCATGCCGCCTGCTCACTTCGCGTCCTGGACACTGCCCCACCTCATTGAGTAAACGTTTATTCAACGTAGCACCCGCACCAAGAAAACGAAAAGGGCATCCGGTAGGCAAAGGGCAGAGTCCCCGTTCAAGGGGCCCCGGGCGCCGATTCCGGGCCGCCTGCCGGCGTACCGGGAGACGATCAAGGTGGTGGTGGTCGGCGACGAGCGGCTCGGGCCGGCGCTCCTCCGGACCGCGAGCGGCCTGGAGGTCGCAGGAGAGGCGGCGACCGCCGAGGAGGCGGCGGGCGGGGGCGGCCGGGCTGCTGCCATGCGACACCCCGCCGGCCCGGGTGCTGCCGGCGGTCCGGGCTCGCGGCAGCGAGGGCGTGGTCCAGGTGCGGACACCCTGGGGCGTGCCCGAATCGGGATGTAAGAAAGCCTTCCTTCGGACCACTTGCTCTGTGAACGTTCGTCCCTGACCGAAGGAACCCGGCTTGCCAAACCCACCTGAGCGCTTCACCGCGCTCTACAACACCTACCAAGCGCGGGTGTACGGCTATGCGGCGAGTCGCGCCGGGCACCAACTCGCGGAGGAAGTGGTCAGCGAGACCTTCCTGGTGGCCTGGCGGCGTCTGGACAGCATCCCCGAACAGGCGCCGCTGCCCTGGCTGCTCCGCGTCGCTCGCAACATCCTGCGTGACAACTACCGGCAGGCCGCACGGCGCGAATCCCTGGAAGCCGAACTGCGCAGGTGGACCGACGAGGCGGCCACCGACGTGGGCGAGCACGCCACCGAACGCGTCGCCGTACTCCGCGCTCTGGCCGGCTTGTCCGAGGCCGACAAGGAGATCCTGACCCTGACCACCTGGCACGGCCTGTCCACCACGGAAGCGGCCACGGTGCTCGGCTGCACCAAGGCCGCCTTCTTCGTCCGCCTGCACCGGGCGCGCCGCCGGCTCCAGACGGCGGTCGAATCCACCGGCACCACCACACCCCGCAAGCCCGTGACCGTTCCAGGAAGGAACCTGCGATGAGCCGCAAGCCCGACGCGATGGACCTGCTCGCCCTGGCCCGCCCGGCCTCGCTGGGCCGCGGATCACCCGTCTCCGCTGACGACCTGCTGCTCAGGGCCACCGCCGAGGCGCCACCAGCACTCGCGCGCCCGGGCCGTCCCCCGCGGTCCCGCCTGGTGGTCCTGTGGGCGCCGCTGTCCACGGCCGCGATCGTGGCCCTGGTCCTCGCGGTGGTGACGAACCTGGCGCCGGGCACCGCCGTGCTCACTCCGCCGAGAACCAACCAGGAACTGTACGACCTGGCCGACAGGATCGAGAAGCTGCCCGCAGCCGGCGGCGCCTACTGGCGGGACGTGCGAATCGACGGCAAGAGCCTGTCCGTCCGCGGCTACAAACTCATCGTGACCGGCCGCCGCGAGACCTGGCAGCCGCGCGATCCCGCCGATCCGGTGCTCACGCAGGTATGGCGGCAGGACAGCGCCCGCCCGGCCACGGCCGCGGACGAGCGCGCCTGGCGGGCGGCGGGCGCTCCCGCCCAGGTCAAGGGGCACTGCGAGACCAGCGGGCCGTGCGAGCCGATTCCGGTCGCCGACGAGCCGGAGGACTGCACGTACAGCCTGAGCCTGAATCCCGCGGGAACCTATCCCGACACCTCGGTCAGCGAGTTCACCATGGCGGACCTGGCCGCGATCCCCACCGATCCGGCCCAGCTCGTGAAGCGGTTCCGCGCCTATCACGAGACCTGGAACGGCCGCGGCTTCACTCAGCCGTTCGAGGAGTTCCTGCCGATCACCGCGAACCTCCTGAGCATGCCGCTCAGCCCCGCCCAGCGCGCCGCGATCATCCGCGTTCTGGCCGGCCTGCCGACCACCAAGGTCGTGGGCACGGTGACGGACCCGCTGGGCAGAAGGGGCATGTCCGTGGACTTCGGCGGTGCGGGAGGCTCCCTGGTGTACTCCGACAAGCCGCGCAAGGAACTGCCGGTCTACGACAGGCACATCCTCGACCCGGCGACGGGGGTGACGCTGGCGCGCGTCTCCCACGCGGCCCGCACCGCCCTGGGAGCGACCAAGGGAGAGATCATGGGTTACCAGGCTCGCGGCCCCGAATCGGGCTGGACCGGGCCGCCCGCGTCCCCGCCGAAGGGATGCGGGAAGAGCCGCCGCTGACCTCCCGCTCGTGCCGATCCGCCGGTTGGTCTCGGCCGGCGGGCACAGCTTCCGGAGCGCCCGCAGGCCGCCGGCTCCTGCTGCCTGCTCGGAGCCGACGTCGTACGCCGCGCCCCGCCCCCAGAGCTTCACGCCTGTGGCCACCTCTGCCCGTTTGACGGGAGGGCTGCATGGACGAGGTTCTCGGCGGCGCGGCGTCAGGCTATTTCGGTAGCAGGTGCGACACGAGCGAACGCGCCCATTCGGGCGAAAGGGGCTGGTCGGTGAAGACGGCCCGGTAGTAGAGGGGGGCGAGCAGGGTCTCTATGGCGCGTTCGATGGTCGGAACCTCGTTACCCCGCGCCTGCTCCCGTTCGATGATGGCTTCGAGCTGTCGCTGCCGCTCCATGCGGCACACGCCGGCGCCTTCCCCTCCCGTGCCGACGATGGCGCGTACGAGCGCGAGAGTGTCCGGGTCGCTGAGGTCCCTGGCGAGGTCGTACGCATAGCGTTCCAGGTCCTCGCGGAGGCTGCCGGTGTCGGGGACCACGACATCGCCGGAGAAGCGGCTGGTCGCCACGTCGGCGAGCAGCTCGCCGACGGAGCCCCAGCGGCGATAGACGGTTGTGGCGTGCACCCCCGCGCGCGCGGCGATGACCGGGATCGTCAGCGCGTCGCCGGCCTCGTCGGCGAGCAGTTCCTTGACCGCCTGGTGGACGGCCGCCCGGACCCGGGCTGAGCGACCTCCGGGCCGGCTGTCGGTGCGCGGTGGAGAGCTCTGAGCTGGCATGTCTCCATTATTGCATCGATCACTGCTTTTAATTCGCAGTAATCACTGCGTTTGTGGTACGTTTCCAGCCACTAACGCAACGATCACTGCGAGGTCCCAGTGTCTGTTGATTCCTGCGATACCGCGTCCTCCTGCACCGCCCCTCCTGCCGCCGGTCCGCACCGCCGGCCGTGGAGGGGCGCCTTCTCGTCCGTGGCCGCCGTCCTGGTGCTGTTCCTGGCCGCTTCCAGTGCGCCGTCACCGATCTACGTGATCTACCAGCAGCAGTGGCGGTTCACGGCGTGGGTGCTGACCGTGGTCTTCGCTCTCTACGTGTTCGGCCTGCTGGCCTCGTTGCTGGTCGTGGGAGCGCTGTCGGATCATCTCGGTCGCCGGCCGGTGCTCGCGGCGGCGATCGGGCTGGAGGCGGTCGCGCTGCTGTTGTTCCTGGTCGCGGGAGACGTGTGGGTGCTGTCCGCCGCCCGGGTGCTGCAGGGTGTCGCGACCGGGGCGGCGACGACCGCGCTGAGCGCCACTCTGGTCGATCTCGAACCGGAGTCGGCTCGCGGCCGGGCGGGCGTGGTCACGTCGGTGGCGCCGTTGACCGGGCTGGCTCTGGGCGCGGTCGGCAGTGGTGTGCTGGTGGAGTTCGGTCCGGCGCCGACCCGGTTGATCTATGCGCTGCTGCTCGGAGGCATGGTTGCGGCGGGGGCGGTCGTCGCCCTGCTGCCGGAGACGTCGCTGCGCAGGCCGGGAGCGCTGGCCTCCCTTCGCCCCCGGGTGGCGATGCCCGCACACCTGCGCGCCGACATCGTCCCGCTGGTGCCGGCGATGATCGCCACCTGGGCGCTGGCCGGCATGTATCTGTCCCTCGGCCCGTCGGTCGCCGCGGAGCTGCTGGGGCTGCGCAGCCATCTCATCGGCGGTGTCGTCGTGACGTTGCTGGCGGGCACCGCGGCGCTCGCGGTCGCCCTGCTCCGCTCCCGCCCGGCGTCCTCGCTGCTGGCTCCCGCCGCGGCGCTGCTCGGGCTCGGCACGTTGATCTCGCTCGCCGGGGTGGCGGGCGATCTCGTCTGGCTCGCCGCGGCCGGCACCGTCGTCGCGGGCATCGGCTTCGGCGGGTCGGTGCTGGCCACGTTCGGCACCTTCGCCCGGATCGCCAGGCCACACGAGCGCGGCGCGGTCTTCGCTCTGGCGAACGTCATCAACTATCTGGGCAACAGCGTGCCCGCCGTGCTCGGCGGCATCGCCGTCACCGCCCTGGGACTGAGGTCCGCCACCGTGATCTACGCGCTGGCGATCGCGCTGATCACCTTCTCCGCCTTCCTCCTGCGCCTGAACCAGCTACGGCTCCAGTCCCGCATGGCCCCGGTCCCCTGCGACTGAGGCCCCGACGAAGACATCCCTGCAAATCTCGCGAAATGAGGACGAAGCATGACAACTAAGCACAGGATCAGGCAGGACCGGGAGGTCCGGCGGCCCGGTGGCACGACGATCCGCTACACGGCCAGCGGTCCGGCGGGAGGACCGGCCCTGGCTCTCATTCATGGCTGGGCGTGCGACCGCGGCGACTTCGACGCCGTAACCGACCATCTGCCCGACGACCATCGCGTGCTGGCGATCGACCTCGCCGAGCACGGCGAGTCGCGGTCGGCGCGGGAGGTCTGGACGATCGAAGAGTTCGCCCGCGACGTGGCCGCGGTGCTGGAGGCTGAGTCGGTGGACAGGGTGGTCGTGGCCGGGCATTCCCTCGGCGGGGCGGTCGCCGTCGAGGTGGGCCGGCTGCTGCCCGGCAGGGTCTCGCACGTGGTCGCGCTCGACGCCTTGCACTATCTGTCCCTGTTCCCGGCGATGAGCGAGCAGCAGGCCGAGGCGATGCTGCGCGTGTTCAGGGAGGACTTCGCCGCGGGCGTCCGGGGCCTGGTGGAGGGAGGCTCGCCGATCGGGACCGACCCGGCTCTCAAGGACGCGTACTTCGAGAAGATGGCAGCCGTGCGTCAGCCCGCCGGGCTGCGTTCCATCGAGGGCCTGGTGCGCTGGGACATGGACGCGGCGCTGCGCGAGACGGAGCAGCCGATCACCGTGTTCGCGATCCGTGACCTCATCACGCAGGATGCGATCGACCGCTACGGTG
The DNA here is from genome assembly GCF_040639085.1 of Nonomuraea sp. NPDC023979. Lineage (NCBI taxonomy): Bacteria > Bacillati > Actinomycetota > Actinomycetes > Streptosporangiales > Streptosporangiaceae > Nonomuraea > Nonomuraea sp. NPDC023979. The sequence goes on along the minus strand of NZ_JBEZZG010000012.1, from coordinate 35,947 downwards.
ACCGGCTCGACATCGTGCTCGTCGACCTGGGCAGCCACCACTTCCCGGTGGAGTCGCCGGCAGACACCGCGAAGCTCCTGGCCGGGGTGACGCCCTCCCCTGCCTGACCCTTGCCGAAACCCGCCCCGCCTGCACGCCTTCACCCGCGTGACGCGTTCCGGCGGCGCCCCGAGGCGTTCCTGCCGAGGAGGGGGCGCGTCAGGGGGCCGCAGCAGCCGGTCGGCTTGGCGGAGGACGGCCCGCAGGTACTGGCGGGTGGCGGCGGGGCCGGCTGGTGTGTCCGGGTCGATGAGCATGCGGTACATGGCCGCCCCGACGATCATGTCGATCACGGTGTCGAGGTCGGCGTCGTCCGCGTGGAGGTCATCGGAACTCCACTCGCCCCAGGTCGGCGCCGGACGGGGGCGGCACAAAGTGGGGGGTGTGCCCGGGCCGCAGCCGCCAGCCGGGGGTGAGGACGCTCTCCATGTACCGGCGCAGCTCCCGTACCCCTTCCTCGCCGGGCGTCCCGTGGGCGAACGCGGAGGCGACCAGGCCGGACTGGTAGCGGGTGTTGTCGTGGGCGAACAACGGCACGGTGGCGGGGTCGGCGGCCAGCAGGCTCTGGATGCGCCGGGCGGCCTCGAGCTGGCGGGTCGTGTCGACGCCGCCGATGGTCATCTGGCGGACCTGGTCCGTGGCCAGGTGGGGCAGGGTGTAGAGCGTGTCGCCCATGAACAGCACGCTGCCGGAGTCCAGGCGCAGCAGCACGCACATGTGGCCCGGCGAGTGGCCGGGGGTGGGGAGCAGGACGAGGCTGCCGTCGCCGAAGTGGTCCTGGGCGGCGGGGAACGGGCCGAAGGCGCCGGAGTCGAAGGCGGGGAAGGACAGGTTGTCCTTGACCAGGTCGAAGGAGTACGGGTAGACCGTGCCGTGCTCCCAGTCGCGGCGGTCCAGCACCACCGTCGCCTGGGGCAGGCCGCGCAGCCCGCCGGCGTGGTCGTCGTGGACGTGGGTGAGGAACACGGTGGTGATCTCCCTCGCGTCGTAGCCGAGCCGGGCCAGACGTACCCGCAGGTCCTGATCGGGGGTCAGCCTGTACTCGTCGCGCTGGGTCAGCAGGCGCGAGACCATCTGGTTGTGGTTGTAGTACCCGTCGTGATCGTGGGCCTGTTCCCAGTTGACGCCGCTGTCGACCAGCAGGAGGCCGTGCCGGGGGTGGTCGATGAGGTAGGCGAACACCGGCACCGCGATCTGCGCCTTGTCCACCAGGGTGCGCAGGTAGCCGTTCAGCCCTTCCCAGCCGTCCAGACCGCCGTAGAACTGGCCGTACGTGACGATGGTGTCGCCGGTGTGAATCGGGAACACCCGTACGGCGCCGTCGTCGATCCGCCGCCGCGCGCCCGGGGCGCGCACGGCCGCCCGCCGCTCCTGCTCGCCCCGCGCCAGCACCTCGCGTCGCTGCCGTTCCACCCGATCGACGGACAGCACGCCCAGCGCTCCCAGCACCAGCCCGGCGCCGCCTGACAGGAAGGCGCGCCTGGTGCTCCGCGCCTCCCGCCCGCCCGCCGCCCGGCGCCCGCGCAGGAAGGCGGCCGCCGCCCACACCAGGCAGGCGACGGCGGCCAGGGCGAGCAGCACCGGCAGGTCCGTGACGTAGTAGACGACCGCGAGGTAGAGCCCGAGGGTGCCCAGACCGGCCAGGACCCCGAGGTACGCCGGCACCCGGCGCCGTGTGGCCGGCCGGCCGAACACGCCGGGCCACAGCAGCCCGACCACCGCCCCGGCCAGCAGCAGTCCATAGGCCACCAGCAGCGGCACCGGCACGTCCTTCATCCGCAGCACGACCAGCCACGCGGCGCCGACCGCGAACGCGGGGGCGAGTAACCCGATCTTGCCCAGAACCTTCAGCATCTCGGCCACCTCCAATTTGTATACGCATACGGATGCGTTTACATAATAGGACTGCCGTAAGCCCTGGTGCGCCCAGCAGGGACAATCAGGGCATGGGCGATTCGATCGAGGTCGTGGACCATGACCCGGCCTGGCAGGCGGAGTTCGCCGCGATCGGGAAGACGTTGCGCGGGGCACTCGGCGACGGCGCCCTACGGGTGGACCACATTGGCTCGACGTCGGTGCCCGGCCTCGCCGCCAAGCCGGTCATCGACATCCAGGTCTCGGTACGCTCGCTGGAACCGCTGGACGCGTACAGGATTCCGCTGGAGCGGCTCGGCCTGACGCATCGGGCGGACAACCCCGAGCTGACCAAGCGCTACTTCCGCGAGGCCCCGGGCAGCCGCCGCACCCACGTTCACGTACGCGAGCTCGGCAGCTTCTCCCAGCAGCTGCCCCTGCTGTTCCGCGACTACCTGCGCGCCCATCCTGACGCCGCGGCCGAGTTCGCCGAGGTGAAGCGGCGGTGCGCGCGGCAGTTCCGTGATGACCGGCACCGGTATGTCTCCGCCAAGGAGCCCTTCGTCTGGGACATCGTGCGCCGCGCCGACACGTGGGCCCAGCGCGTCGGCTGGCGGCCGGGCCCCAGCGACGCCTGACCCGGCCGACGCCACCACCCCGCGGGGCATGGACGGGCACCCGTGACGCCGGCTCACTGCTTCTGACCAGGTAAGACCGGCCCGACCTGGCGGGTGCGGAGCCTGGTGAGCGCGACGATCAAGAGCGCGATCGAGGACCAGGCGGCCCAGTCGCCCAGGCTGGTGTAGACGGTGGAGGCGCCCTGCCGCGGCAGCGCCGCGTACACCGTGTTGACCGTGCTCACCGTGCTCACCGTGCTCACCGTGTTCACCGTGTTCGCCGTGTTCACCCCGGGCTCGCCGCTGCGGCCCTCGGCCAGCACCCGCCCTCGGGTGTCGCTCACCGTGAGGAACCCCTGGCGGGCCGCGCGAGCCACCGACAGCCCGCTCTCCACGCCGCGGACCATCGCCATCCGGCTGTGCAGCCAGGCGTCGTCGTCGAAGTCCCAGGCGGGCGCGAGCAGCGCGGTGGCGCCGGCCTGGCGGTACTGCCGCACCAGCCACGGGAAGTCGAGGTCCTTGCAGATGATCAGCCCCAGGGTGGTCCGGTCGAGGAAGGCCAGCGCCCGTCCAGGGGTGAACTCCGACTCCAGCCCGGGTATCAGGTGGTGTTTGTCGTAGCGGACGCCGGTCGGGGTGGCCAGCGCGGTGTTCGTCCGCGTCGCGCCGGCGCCGCGCGCGACGCCGGTGACGACCTCGACCCCCGGCCCGGCCGGCGGCAGCCGAGGGGTGTCGGCCTCGAACGTCTTCTCCGGCAGCACCACGATCTCGGCCCCGCGGGCGGCGGCCGCGTCGACAGCCTGGCCGTAGCGCTGGAGCAGGTCGCGCCCCTGCGGGGAGTCCAGCTCCGCGGTGTCGCGCGGGTGGTCGGTGGAGATCAGCGCGACCGTACGGTGCCCCTCGCCGTCCTGGCCGGCGCCGAGCCGGGTGAAGCCGTACGCCGCGACCAGCGCCGCCAGCGCGCCCGCGGTCACCGCGACGTGGAGCCGGTGCGTCGCGCCGGGCGCGAGCAGCGCGGCCACGGCGGCGGGCGCGAACAGGAGCAGGAAGGTGATCCCCCACACTCCCGTGACGGACGCCGTCTGCAGGACGGGCAGCACGTCGGCCTGGGTGTAGGCCAGGCTCCACCAGGCGCCGTGCGGACCGGCCCGCGCCATCAGGTATTCGACGCCGACCCACAGCGCCGGCACGGCGAGCGCGGCCGTCAACGGCCGCCGCCGCGCCAGCAGCGAGCGGTGCAGCAGCACGCCGAGGCCGTACAGCAGCGCCGGCCCGCCGAGAAGACCGGCCGCCACCAGGGCGGGCATCTCGATCGTCCCGGCGAAGTACGGCCACAGCTGGAGCTGCCCGCCCAGCCAGGCCAGGGCGCCCGAGGCGAACGCGAGCCAGGCCCCCACCCGGGGAGCGGCGACCAGCACGGGCAAGGGAGCGAGCCAGGTCAGCCAGGCCACGGGGTGCAGGCCGGTGCCGAAGTGCAGCAGGACAGCCGAGGCCAGAGCCGCGACGAGCGGGATCAGGGCACGTCTCATGGCGACGATGTTGCTGGAGGCGACCCCGGTGGCGCGTCAGTCCTGAGTATGATCCCCGAGGTCACTCTCACCGGCGACCACCAGGCCGCATTCGTAGGCGAACACCGCCGCCTGCACCCGGTCCCGCAGGCCCAGCTTCGTCAGGATGCGGCTGACGTGCGTCTTGACCGTGTGCTCGGTGACCACGAGCGTGGCGGCGACCTCGGCGTTCGACAGGCCGCGGGCGACCAGCCTGAGTGTTTCGCGCTCCCGCTCGGTGAGCGCCTCCAGCCGTCCCGCCAGGCGCGGCATCGGGTCGTGGGCCGGCCGTCTGACCAGGCTCTCCAGCAGCCTGCGGGTGGCGGCGGGAGCCAGCAGCGCCTCACCGGCGGCGACGGTGCGCACCGCGTGCGCCAGCTCGTCGCGGCGGATGTCCTTGAGCAGAAAGCCGCTCGCGCCCGCGCGTACGGCGTCGTACACGTACTCGTCCAGGTCGAACATCGTCAGCACCAGCACCTTCGCGGAGGTGGTCGCGCAGATCTCACGGGTGGCCTCGATGCCGTTCCGGCCCGGCATCCGCACGTCCATCAGGACGACGTCCGGACACAGCCGCCCGGCCAGCGCGATCGCCTCGTCGCCGTCCGCCGCCTCCCCCACCACCAGCATGTCAGGTTGAGCGCCGAGGATCAGGCCGAACCCGGCCCGGAAGAGATCCTGGTCGTCGGCGACGAGCACGCGCAGCATGTGCGCTATTCAAGCGGAAAGACGGCCCTGACCACGTATCCGCCGGCCGGTCCCGGCCCGGCGGTGAGGGTCCCGCCGCACGCCGCCGCGCGTTCCCGCATGCCGATCAGGCCGTAGCCGCTGCCGCCTCGGGCCGGGCCGCCGCCCTCGTCGGCGAGCTCGACGACCAGCTCCTGCGCGGTCCATCGCAGTCGCAGCCGTACGGCGTCCACCCCGGCGTGCTTGCGCACGTTGGTGAGGGATTCCTGGACGATCCGGTAGACGGCGGCTTCGAGGCCGGCGGGCACCGGCCGCCGCTCGCCCTCCACGGCGATGTCCACGTCCAGGCCGCTCCGCCCGGCCAGCGAGGCGAGCCCGTCCAGGCGCGGCTGCGCCGGCCCGAGGTCCTCCCCCGCCGGGACGGCCGAGGTGCGCAGGGCCGCGAGCAGGCCGCGCAGCTCGGTGAGCGCCCCCCTGCCGGTGTCGGCGATCGCGTCGAAGACGGCCTCGGCCCTGGGCGCGTCGCTCCGGACGACCACGGGCCCGGCCTCGGCCTGCACGACCATCAGCCCGACGGCGTGCGTGATGATGTCGTGCATGTCCCGGGCGATCCGCGCCCGCTCCTCGGCGACCGCAGCGACGTGCTCCTGTTCGAGGCGGCGTGCCCGTTCGGCCAGTTCCGCGGTACGTGACCGGCTCGCCCGCGCGCTGGTGCCGAGCGCGTACGCGGCCACGAAAGCGATGCCGACCAGGCGGAACGTCTCGCTGTCCTCTCCCGGCAGCGCCAGGGACACCCCGACGATGGCGGCGATCGCCGGGATCGCGGCCAGCCGCTGCCACGCGGGGCTGCGGTCGGCGATGGTGTGGACGGCGACCAGCGGGCCGAACGGCAGGAACGGCTTCTCCCAGAAGACCATGACGCTCATCGCGGCGCCGACCAGCAGCGCCACCGTCATGGGTGCGCGCCTGCGCCAGTAGACGGGCGCGGAGGCGGCCACGCCCAGGGCGACGATCCACCACGCCTTCGGGCCGGACACCAGCAGCGGGCCGAGGGTGGCCGCGGTGGTGACCGCCGCGATCACACCGTCGCCCCGCCGACCGGACAATCCACCGATCCAGGCCATCGGCCCATTATCGATCCCGAGCGAACGCCCGCGGAAATGAACCGAGCACGGGCCTGCGGCTCCTGTGTGATCATTGGCGAGTGCGACCTACGGGTAAGCCCTCCCGGCCATCCGTTCTGAAATGGGTGCTCATCGGGGCGGCCATCGGCGCCGCGCCTTTCCTCCTGCTGTACGCCGTCGTGGCGGTCCCCCAGTGGATCACCGATCATCGCTTGGCGAGCTTCGAGGAGCGAGCCCTCGAACATCCGATGCCGCCGGGCACGACGTTCGCCGGGTCCGAACCTCAGGAGCCCCTGAACGGGGACTCCGGCGACTGCTGGGTCGGCTTCACCTTCAACCTCCGCACCGAACGCCCGCCCGAGGAGATCAAGCGCTACTACGAGGCGGCTCCCTTCATGCGGGCTGACACGCACTTCTCCGAGCCGAGCGTCATCGTCCTGCAGAAGTCCGCCGGCCACGTGTCGGTCGCCGTCGATATGATTTCCTCCGGCACCTGGGACCTCCGCTGCTGGTGAACGCATCGCGCGGCCGTGGCCCCGTACCGGCAAGTCACCGATGATTTCGCGCCCTGGCGGAGGTCTTCACCTTCGCCCTTCCTGACCGACCTGACGCGAGGACTCCTGTGACTGACGAGAAAAGGCCGTCCGACATGACCGATCCGGCACCGGAAGCACGCGGCAGCCGCGCGGCTGACCTCTGGCCGCTGGTGCGTGCCGAACGAGCGGCTCTGGCGGGCGACCTGGCGGGACTGACCGCCGAGCAGTGGGAGACGCCGTCGTTGTGTGCCGGGTTGACGGTGCGGGAGGTGCTGGCGCACCTCACCGCAGGGGCGAGCCTCAACGGCGTGCGGTGGCTGGCGGGGGTGATCCGCTACCGGTTCGACTTCGACAAGCAGGTCGCCATGCGGCTGGCCGAGCAGCTGGGCGCGACCACGGCCGAGACGCATGACAGGTTCCGCCGCGTCATCACGAGCACCACCAAGCCGCCGCTCCCGGTCATCGCGATGCTGGGTGAGACGGTCGTGCATGCCGAGGACATCCGGCGGCCGCTGGGCATTCGCCACGACTACCCGATCGAGACCCTCACCCGGGTGGCCGAGTACTACCAGGGCTCGGACCTGGTCGTCGCCGCCAAGAGACGGATCACCGGCCTGCGGCTCGTCGCCACCGACGGCCCTTTCGCCACGGGCTCCGGCCCGCTGGTGTCCGGCACCACGCTGGCGCTGGTGATGGCCACGACCGGACGCTCGGTGTTCTGCGACGAACTTGACGGCGACGGCGTCGACATCCTGCGCGACCGGCGCGACATGACCTGACCCGGGGTCCGGCGGTCACGGCAGGTTGCCCAGGGCGTACCGGGTGGCGCTCCGCCTGCGCCTCGCTCGGCAGCGTGCACGGATCCACCTGCACAACCGCCTCCGCCGTCCCCCTGCCAGGCGACGCGGACGGCGTCCCACCGGCGGACGTACTGAGGACGGCCGTGCCGCCGGGCCCTCCAGCACCGCCCGGGGCCGCCCGCAGCAGAACCCCGCCCGTCACCAGCGCCGCCACCGCGCAGCCGCTCCGGGGCGATGTAGCCGGGCGAGCCCAGCAGCATGCCCGACCGGGTGAGCGTCGCCTGCCCCTCGACGATGGCGATGCCGAAGGTCAGGGCAGAAGCCGTTGAACATCCTGAAAAATCCGCTCGGTGGCGGCGATCGCCGCCTCGTCGAGATTCTGGATGAAGCCGTGCTCCAGGCCCTCCTCCCGCCTGCTTGTCACCGCGACACCGGCTTCGCGCAGCCGCCCGGCATAGGCTTCGCCCTCGTCACGCAGGGGGTCCCGCTCGGCGGTGATCACCACGGCGGGCGGCAGGCCGTGCAGGCTGGGCGCGCTCAAGGGGCTCGCGGCCGGGTCGGCGGGGTCGGGCGTCCAGCAGGAGATCGCCTCGCGCAGGAACGCCGGGTCGAGCCCCCACCCGCCCTGCTCCCGGACGCTCGCCGACGCGAGCGTGAGATCGGTGTTCGGACAGATGAGCACCTGCGCGGCGGGCAGCGGCTCCCCGGCGTCGCGCAGCCGCAGGCAGGCCATCGTGGCCAGGTAGCCGCCGGCGCTGTCCCCGGCGACGGCCCACGGCTTCGCCCAGCGCAGCACCTCGACCGCGTCGTCGATCGCCGCCGGGTAGGGGTGCTCGGGTGCGAGCCGATAGTCGACGGCCAGCACCTCCACGTCGCAGGCGGCGGCGATCCGGCGGCAGATGCGATCGTGGCTGTCGAGGTCGCCCAGGATGAACGCGCCGCCGTGCAGGAACACGATCATCGGCCGGGGCCCGTCGGCCGGCCGGTAGTGGCGCAGCCTCAGCCTGCCGGGGCCGCTCAGGTCGCTGACGTGCGGCAGGCCGGGTCCGGGGACGCGGGTACGCGGAGCGCGCAACGCATTGAGATCAAGCACAGCCTGACATCCTTCCTCATCGGCTGAGTCACGGAGGGCACGGGTCTCCTGGATGCCACCGGTGTCCCGGTCTAGCCGATCGCGCGCAGCACTGCGGCGATGAGCCGGTGGTTCTCCAGCGCTCCGCCACCTCCGCCGGCGGCGAAGCGGTTGCGCGTGTAGCTGTAGGCGATCCCGTGGTGGGGGTCGGCGAACGACTGGGCGCCCACGGCGCCGCTGTGCCCGAACGCGCCGGTGCCGAGCTGGGGATAGCGAACCCCTTGGGCCTCGAACCCCAGGAGGAAGTGGTCGGGCTCACCGGTGACCAGGTCGGCGCCGGTCGAGTGTGGTCCGGTGAACTCGGCCAGGGTCTCAGGGGTCAGCAACGGTGGCCGGCCGTCGACCTCGGAGATGGCCGCGGCGTAGAGCGTGGCCAGGCCGCGGGCGTTGCCGACGCTCCCCGAGGAGGTGGGCCCCAGCGCGCGCACGGACCGGGTGTTGGCGAATTCCACCAGGTCGGTCGGCGGGGTGGCGTTGAGGTTGAAGGCGATCCCGGTCAGGCTGTCCGGCGCGGGAGCGCGCTGCCCGTCGTCACGCGCCGCCCGCACCGGCACGTAACGCGGCTCCAGGGCCTCGGGCAGCCCCAGGTAGAAGTCCAGGTCGTACGGGGTTCGCACCCGCTCGGCGTAGATCTCCTGGATCGACCGGCCGGTCACCCGGCGCACCACCTCGCCGATGAGCGCGCCGATGACGAAGGCGTGGTAGCCGTACGCGCTCCCAGGCCGCCAGTAGGGCCGCTGCGCGGCCAGCCGCAGGGCGAGCAGCCGGTCGTCGGCCAGCTCCGCCGCGCTGAAGCCGCCGTCCACGCCGATCAGCCCCGCACGGTGGCCGAGCAGGTCTCGGAGGGTGAGGTCGCTCTTGCCCGCCGCGGCGAACTCCGGCCAGTGCGCGGCCACGGCCTGGTCCAGATGCAGCACGCCGTCCTGGACCAGCAGTGCGACGACCAGGTAGGCCGCGCCCTTGCCGGACGAGTACAGCGCGAACAGGGATTCGCCGCGCACTCCCGGCCCGGCCCACAGGTCCACCACCTGCCGGCCGGCCAGCCGTACGGCGAGCTGCGCGCCCAGCCCGGGTTCGGCGGTGACGACTGCGGCGAACTCGTCCCTGACGTTCTCGAAGCCGTCGGCGACGGTGCCTGTGACCGTCATGGTGTCCACTCTCCTTCACCTGGCCTTGGCGACATTGAGGTGCCCTGACCGCTGGCGCAGACCAGCGGTCAGGGTGATCGAGGCGCCGGCTACTGAGCCGATCCGGCCTGGCCGCTGCCGAACACCTCGGCGACCAGACGCTGCGTCGCCTGCTGGAATGCCGCGCCCATGGACATGTCGGCGTCGTCCACGTAGTTCAGCGCGGCGGTCAACGTCCTGCCTCCGCCGGGTGTGCCGTACATCAGGGCCGCGTGGCCCGCCATGCCGCCGTTGTGCGTGATGACCGTGCCGCCGCCCGGCGTCTCCTGGACGAACACGCCCAGGCCGTAGCCGGCCTTGGACTCCGGCGTGCACATCTCGGCCAGCAGTTCGGTCGGCAGCAGCTTGCCGCCCAGCAGCGCGGTGACGAACGTCTGCAGGTCTCGGATGGTGGAGATCATGTCGCCGCCGCTGGAGATCCAGGAGGGGTTGTGCCGGGTGACGTCGACCGTCCGGGCCTGGCCGTCCTCCTCGTAGCGGTAGTAGGCGTGCGCGTGCGGGGCGGGGATGTCCTGCTCGGTGGTCGGCTGGACGGTGCCCGTCAGGCCGAGAGGCCCCAGGACGAGGCGCCGCATCTCCTCGGCGACCGAGCGGCCGGTGACCTTCTCGATCAGCAGCCTGGCCAGCACATAGTTGGTGTTGGAATAGCTCCAGTCGGTGCCCGGCTCGAACCTCGCCGGCTTGGTCAGCGCCAGTCGTACGAGCTCCTCCGGCCGGTAGCTGTGGAACCGGTTGTCCACCCACGCCTTGCCAGCGGGGGTGGCGGGGATCCCCGCCACGAACGTGCCGTCCTCGAAGTACTCGCCGGTGAAGTTGAACACCCCGCTGGTGTGCTGCAGCAGCATCCGCACGGTGATCCGCCGGTCCAGCCCGAACTCGGGCAGATAGTCGTCCACCGGGGTGTCCAGGGCGATCTTGCCCTCGGCCACCAGTCGCAGCACCACGGTGGCGGTGAACGTCTTGGTGTTGCTGCCGATCCGGACATGCCCGTCGATCGGCGGCGCTTCGGTCCCGGCGAGCTCGCCCGCCCCGGCGCTGCCTGCCCATTCGCCTTGCTCGTCACGCACCCGCAGCGTCACTCCGACGAAACCGGAGTCGACCATCTCCTGGATGAGCTTCCGCAACTCCGGGCGATCCTGTCCGGGCGGCGTGGCCGGAGCGGCGTCCAGAGCTGCGGTGATCTTGCGGGCCATCTCTGCCACGGTGGGACTGGGCTCGCCCTGGTGGGTGCGGGCGGCTGCCTCGACGGCGACGAGGACGGTGCGCCGGAAGTTGCCGGCCTCTGCCGCGGCCTGCTCCTTCAGCAGGCTCATGGAGGCGTTCAGGGCCGGCAGCACCTGATCGGCCAGCTCGGCCACGGACCTGCCGTACTTCACACCCTTGGGCGCCTTGGCGAGCACGTGCCCGACCAGCCCGGTCGCGGAGGTCAGGGCGAGGGAACCGTCGGTCCCGGCCTGGTGCGCCGAGCCGGCGGCGCCGACGGCGGACATCAGCGAGACGGCGCCCCACGCGGCGATCCGCAGGGTGTTCTTGTCCTGCTCGGTAAGGGTGACGGACATGATGGTGTGCTCCTTCGATGCGTTACGGAAAATCAATGGGATGGGCGGATGGTGCAGCCGAACGCCTTTGCCGCCTCTGCGCCCTTGGCCTGGTTCTCGGTGACGTAGGGGCGTAGTTCACGTTCGTAGGCGGGGAACGCGACGGTGTGGTCGCCGTCCGTCTCCACCAGGCGGGCCGCCAGCAGGCGGGCCCCGATCAGGGCCTGGGAGGCGCCCATGCCCGCCATCGGCGCCGCGCAGTAGCCGGCGTCGCCGACGAGGACGACGCGGCCGTGTGACCAACGGTCCATGACGATCTGGCAGGCGGAGAAGAAGGAGAAGTCGCGAGCCAGCCGCATCTCCTCCAGCAGCCGTGGCACCAGCCATCCCGCGCCGGCGAAGCGCTCGCGGACCAGGCGTTCCTTCGAGCCGCGGCCGAGCCTGTCCACGTCGGCCGAAGCGGTGGCGAACGACAGGCTCACGGTCATCCTGCCGGGGTCGCCGCAGCTGAACACGTGGACGGCCCTGCCTGGCCCGCTGTACAGCAGGCCCTCGTGGTCGAGGCCCAGCCGGTTGGCCGTGGTGAACCCGACACCCGACATGCCCAGGTGCTGGACGAAGTCGCGGTCGGGACCGAAGACGTGGCGGCGAACGCCGGAGTGGACGCCGTCGGCGCCGACCACCAGGTCGAACCTGCGCCCGGCCGCCCGTTCGAACTCGACGCTGACGCCGTCCTCGCCCTGGTCGATCGCGGTGATCGAGTCGTTGAAGACGTAGCAGACGTCGTCGGCGGTGATGCTGTGCAGGATGCGCGTCACATCGGGCTTGAGCACCGTCAGGTCGCCGGCGAGCGTCTCCCCGGGAACCTCACCGATCCGCTTCCCGTCACCGTCGACGAGCGTGATCGCTCCCAGTCCCGTGGCGTGATCGCGCATCTGCGACAGCAGACCCATGCCGTCCAGGACGCCGATCGCCTGCCCGCGGAAGTCGACCGCGTACCCGGTGCCGTGCAACGCGGCGGCGCGCTCCACCACGGTCACCGCGTAGCCCTGCCCGTGCAGCCAGTACGCCAGCGACATGCCCGCGACACCCGCACCTGAGATCAGCGCGTCTCCGCTCATGTGTCCTCCTGTCCTGTACGTGCCGCGGCCTGGAGAAATACTGAGCGAGGGCGTTGATACATTCGCCCATATGGTCTCTATGCGCTTCTCGCTCCTGGGCACAGTGGAGGTGAGCGCTGACGGGCATGTGCTGGGCGGAGCGCCCCGGCATCGAGCGATGCTCGCCTACCTTCTGCTGAACGCGGGAAGCACGGTGAGCACGGACCGGCTGATCGAGGCGATGTGGGGGCCGACCCCACCGGAGACGGCCAAGGCGCAGGTCCAGGCGTCGGTGATGGCGATACGCCGGATGCTGCGCGCGGCGCAGGCCGAGAACGTCGTGCAGACGCGTCCCGCCGGCTATGCCGTGGTGACGGAGCCGGGTCAGGTGGACGTGCACGAGTTCAGGCGGCTGGCCGCGGGCGACCGCGAGGAGATCCGCCAGGCGCTCGGGCTCTGGCGAGGGCAGGCGCTGGCCGACGTGCAGGCCGACTTCGTGCCCGCCACCCGGGCCCTGCTGGAGGAGCAGCGGCTGACGGCGCTGGAACGGCTGGCGGAGCTGGAGCTGGAGGCCGGGCGGTATGCCGTGCTGCTGGACGAGCTCGCCGCGGAAGTGGCCGGCCACCCGCTGCGGGAGCGCCTGCGCGGACAGTACGTGCTGGCGCTGCACCGATCGGGACGGCAGGCGGAGGCGCTGGCGGCCGCGCGTGACTACCGCACGACGCTGGCCGCGCAGCAGGGCCTGGACCCCAGCCGGGAGTTCGCGGCCGTCGAAGAGGCGGTGCTGAGAGACGACCGGCCCGCGGTGGTGAACTTCCTGCCGTACGACGTGCCCGACTTCGCCGGCCGGGACGCCGAGCTCGAGCGGCTCGCCCAGCTGCCCGACGGGGTGAGCGTGGTCGCGATCGACGGCATGGCGGGCATCGGCAAGACCACGCTGGCCGTACACGCGGGACACCTGCTCGCCGAGCGCTTCCCCGACGGCGCGCTCTTCGTCGACCTGCAGGCCCACACCGCAGGCCGGGACCCCGTCGATCCCGGCGACGCGCTGGAGATCCTGCTGCGCCAGCTCGGCGTCCCCGCCGAGCGCGTACCGCCAGGGACCTCCGAACGCGCCGCGCTGTGGCGCGCCGAACTGTCGGGGCTGCGCGCCCTGGTCGTCATCGACAACGCCGCCGACGCCCAGCACGTCAGGCCGCTGCTGCCCGGCGGTTCGGGCAGCATGGCCGTGATCACCAGCCGGCGCAGGCTGACCGACTTGGACGGCGCCCACGCCATCTCCGTCGACGTGCTCTCGGAGCGTGACGCGGTCGAGCTGTTCACCGGCGTCGTCGGGCCGCGCGCGCGGGCGGAGCCCGCAGCCGTCGCCGAGGTCCTGAGCCTGTGCGGGTTCCTTCCGCTGGCCGTGCGCATCGCCGCCGCGCGGCTGCGCCACCGTCCCCGGTGGACCGTGGACTACCTCGCCGTACGGCTGCGCGACCAGGGCCGCCGCCTGGCCGAACTGGCCACCGCGGAACGGGGCGTCGCGGCCGCTTTCGGACTGTCGTACGAGCAGCTGAGCGCCGACCATCGCCGCATGTTCCGCCTGCTCGGTCTCCACCCCGGCCAGGACATCGACGCCTACGCGGCCGCCGCGCTGGCCGGCCTGACCGTTACGCGTGCCGAGTCGCTCCTGGAAGACCTGCTGGACACCCACATGCTCCTCCAGCAGGAACCAGGCCGCTACACCTTCCACGACCTTCTGCGCGACCACGCCAGGTCAGCCGCCGTTCTGGAGGAACAGGACGCCTCCGCAAAGGCCGCCCTGACCAGGCTCTTCGCGTTCTACACCCACCTGACGGGCATGGCCGCCGACCTCAGGTACGCGGACAGGGTTCTCCCAGCTCCGCACGAGCCCGCCCCGGGCCTGGAGACCCCACCCCTGTCCGACCGCGCCGACGCCGCGGCCTGGCTGGACACCGAGCTGCCCGCCCTCCTGGCCGTCGGCGCGCACGCGGCGGAACACGGCTGGCACACGCAGGCCTTCTTCCTGTCCACGACCCTGTTCCCCTTCCTGGAGGAACGCGGCCGCCGCGGCGCCGCACTCACCCTCCACCTGCAAACCCTTTCAGCGGTACGGCAGGCAGCCGACCTGTGGAGCGAGGGCCGCACCCTCGCGGACCTGGCCAGAACTCACCACGCCCTGGGGAACGTGGCCCAGGCCGTCCAGTACGCCCACGAGGCGATCAGCACCTGCCGGGCGGCCGGCGACCCGGAGGGCGAAGCGGTGGGCCATCACTTCCTGGGCCACTCGCTCGAACGCCGAGGCGACGTCCACGGCGCCCACGACCACTATCGACAGGCACTGGAACTGTTCCAGAAGGCGGACAACCGCGTCGGCACGGGGGTCCTCCTGATCGACATGGGCGAGACCTACAGGCAACTGGGCAAGCCCGACCTGGCCCGCGACTACCTGACGCAGGCCCAGCGGATCAACCACGAGATCGGCAGCCAGGCAAGCCTCTGGAACGCCCAACTCGCCCTCGGCAACCTCCACACCGACCAGAGCGAGCACGACGCCGCTCGCCGCGCCTTCGAACGCGCCTACGCGATCAGCCGCGACCTCGGCCCGCACCTGCAGGCGGAGACCCTGAACGCCCTGGGCGCCGCCGCACGAGCCATGGGCGACCACCATCAGGCCCTCATCGATCACGACGCCGCACTCGCTCTGGCCACGGAGATCGACGATCCCCACGAAGCCGCCCACGGCCACCTCGGCCTGGCCAAGGCCCGTCACGCCCTCGGCCACACCGCCCTGACCCGTACTCACGCCCAGGAGGCGGTCCGCCTGCTCGAAGAGCTCGACAACCCCGCCGCTGACACCGCCAGAGCCCTCCTGTGACGATCTGGCTTACCTGTTCGGAAGGCCCGCCGGCACCGCGCTGACTGCTCACGTCCAGGCCCGTCCCTGTAGGAGAAGCTGACCGCGGACCCCGGCGGCGGCTCCCCGCTGTCACCATCGCGAGCATGCCGCGCACCACCACCGCGGCCGGCTGGCCTTGCGGCACCGGCTGCGCACCTCTTCCGGATTCCGGTGGCGCCCCTATTGGTCGGCGGTTGCGGCGAGGGTGCCGAGCAGGGCGAGCGCGTCCGCGCTCGCAGAGCCGGGCTCGGCGTGGTAGACGACGAGCTGCTGCCCGGGTGCGGCCCGTACGTCGAAGGCATGCATGCGCAGGGTGAGTTCGCCGACGTCGCGGTGGCGGAAGGCCTTCACCTCGGCGCGTTTGCCCCGGGCCTCGTTCGCCCGCCACAGTTCGGCGAACTCGCGACTGTGCGCCAGCATCGAGCCGAGCACCTCGCGTACGCGCGGATGGTGCGGGTCCTGCCCGTACAGCAGCCGGAAGCCGGCAACGGTGTTGACCGCGGCGGCCTCCCAGTCCTTGTAGAACCAGCGCGCGTCCGCATCGCGGAACAGCTTGTCCAGCAGGTTCGCCCCGCCACGGAACTCTTCGAAGAGCGCGTAGCCGAGCCGGTTTCCGGCGAGCACGTCGTACGCTCGCCCGAGCACCAGCGCCGGGTTGTCCGGCCAGCCGTCCAGCAGTTGCAGCAGCTCGGGATCCGCGCGCTCGGGGGTGGACCGCGCGGGCCGCGGGGTCAGCCCGGCGAGCCGGAAGAGATGCGAGTGGGCGTCGCCGTCGAGGCGGAGTGCGGTCGCCAGCGCGTTCAGCACCTGCGGTGACGGGTTGCGTTCCCGCCCCTGCTCCAGCCGCACGTAGTAGTCCGCGCTCACACCGGCCAGCAGTGCGACCTCCTCACGCCGCAGCCCCGGCACCCGCCGCCGTGACCCGGCGGGCAGGCCGGCGTCTTCGGGGCGTACGCGTGCCCGCCTGCCGCGCAAAAAGTCACCTAGATGCCGCTCGGTCATACGTTCAGCGTAGGAGGGAACGGGCGGCCCAGGGTGGGTGCGGGACTCCCATGCACACGGCGGCCTGTGGCGGACCAGCAGGCTGCCCGAGTCTCGAAGCATGACAGAGACATCGGAACAGAAGGTCGTACTGGTGACCGGCGCGAGCAGCGGCATCGGCGCGGCCACCGCCCGCACACTCGCGACCGCCGGACACCACGTGGTCCTCACCGCCCGCCGCACCGACCGGATCAAGGCGCTCGCCGCCGGCCTGTCCGCGGCCGGCCACTCCGCCGAGGCCCGCCCGCTCGACGTCACCGACAGTCCCGGCTTCCACGAGGTGGTCGAGGAGGTCGTGAACGCGTACGCCAGACTCGATGTGCTGGTCGCGAACGCCGGAGTCATGCTCCTGTCCCGGCTGGACGCACTCCTGGTCGAGGAGTGGGACCAGATGCTGAACGTCAACGTTCGCGGCCTTCTCCACGGCATCGCCGCTGCCCTGCCGATCTTCCGCCGCCAGGGAAGTGGCCATTTCGTCACGGTCGCCTCGATCGGCGCCCACCAGGTCGTGGAGACCTCCGCGATCTACTCCGCGACCAAGTACGCCGCGTGGGCGCTCACCGAGGGGCTGCGGCTGGAATCCGAGCCGGGCATCCGGGTGACCACCGTTTCCCCCGGCGTGGTCGACACCGAGCTGGCCGACCATATCACCGACCCGCTCGCCGCTGAGGTCATGCGCACGTACCGAGCCGCCTCGATCCGCCCCGAGGACATCGCGAACGCCATCGCCTACGCCCTCGCCCAGCCCTCCGACGTCGACGTCAACGAGATCGTTCTTCGTCCGTCCGCGCAGCGCTGACGGACTTGTCTCCCAAGGACGGCAAGATGAGCAAGACCTGGTTCATCACCGGCGCTTCCCGCGGCTTCGGGCGCGCGTTCACCGCCGCGGCACTGCAACGGGGCGACCGCGTGGTGGCGACCGCGCGGAACCTCGCGGCCCTCGACGACCTGGCGGCCGAGTACGGGGCGGACCTGCTGCCGCTCCGGCTCGACGTGACCGACCGCGCCGGCGTCACCGAAGCGGTCCGGCACGCCCACGCGGAGTTCGGCCGGCTCGACGTGGTCGTCAACAATGCCGGATACGGCCACTTCGGTATGGTGGAGGAGCTGTCGGAAGACGACCTCCGCGATCAGATGGAGACCAACCTGTTCGGTGCGGTCTGGGTGACTCAGGCGGCAGTGCCGCTGATGCGTGCTCAGGGAAGTGGCCACATCGTGCAAATCTCCTCCATCGGTGGCGTGGGCGCCTTCACGAACCTGGGCGCCTACCACGCCTCCAAGTGGGCACTTGAGGGGATCAGCGAATCGCTCGCGCTCGAAGTCGCCGCCTTCGGCGTCAAGGTCACCCTGGTCGAGCCGGGCGGGTTCGCCACCGACTGGGCGGGCGCGTCGGCCCGCCGCTCCCCGGCACTGCCGGAGTACGACGGCGTACGCGAGGCGGCCGCCGCACGCCGCAGTGTGCAGCCACCGGGCCACCCCGACGCCGCAGCCCGGGCCCTGCTGGAAGTGGTGGATGCCGCCGAACCGCCGCTGCGGGTGCTCTTCGGGGCCGCCGCACCGGGGATCGTCACCGCCATCCATGAACGGCGGCTCGCGGATTGGAAGCAGTGGGAGCGGCTGGCCTACGACGCACAAGGATGACCGGCCCAGCCCTCGGCCGAGGCAACCCCGGGTCCTTCGTCAGCACAGCGCCACATGCCGGCCTGCGTCTCTGAGTAGATCCGACCGTGGAGCTGTTCGGTCTGCTCGACGACTCAAGGACCATACGGGTCAGCTCTGGTGGCGCTCGGCTCGGCCCAGGGCCGCGAGCACTTCGATGGTGCGGTCCTGTTCCTGCGGGCTGCCGAAGGGCGCGGCCAGGAAATCGGTCGCGCCTGCGTCATGAAGCCGTCGCAGTTGGCGTGCGACCTGGGTCTCGTCCCCGACGATGACGACATCCTGGGGGCCGGCGGCTTGTTCCCGGTCCAGGACCGCCCGGTACTCAGGAACCTGGCCGGCCAGACCGAACTGTTCGGCGATCCGCCCGCGAACACCGTGTTCGTCGTTGGTCACGCTGACCAGCAGCCCGGCGACGACGCGCGGCGACGGGCGGCCCGCGGCGTCGGCAGCCTTGGTGATCGAGGGCACGATGTGGTCGCCCAGGGTTCGCGGGCCGGTCATCCAGGTCACGGTTCCGTCGGCGAGCTCCCCTGCCAGGCACAGCATCGCGGGGGCCAGAGCCGCCAGCAGCACCGGTGGCGGCGTCGTACCCGCGACGCCCACCTGGCCTGCGGCCGTCAGGGTCTCGCCCTGGTGGGTGACCGCCTCGCCCCGCAGCAGCGGACGCAGGATCGACAGGTACTCGCGCATCCGGGCGGCGGGGCGGTCCGCGGGCAGGCCGTACATGCCGGTGACCATCCTCGAGATTCCCGCCCCGATGCCCAAGGTGAGCCGGTTGCCCGTGGCGGCCTGCACGCTGAGCGCCTGGCTGGCCAAGACGAGGGGATGGCGCTGCGGAACGGGCACGACCGCCGTTCCCAGCTCGATCTCCGGAACCTGGACACCGGCTACGGCCAAGGCGGTCAGGGCGTCCCAGCCGAACGCCTGAGACGCCCACACATGGCTCATCCCGTGTTCGGCAGCACTGCGAACCTGGCGGGCGAGCTCGCCAGCCGTCGCCGGTCCCCGTAGATCGCCAACGGCCAATCCGATTTTCATCCTGCCGCTCCCATCATTGCCGGAGAGGTTCTCCGCTTAGGCTCGGCTAGAGTACGGAGAACCTCTCCGCTTATCAACCCAGGGACATCCATGACCCTCAGTCCTGGGGACGGTCGCCGCCCGCAGCGTGCCGACGCCCGCGACAACCGTGACCGGCTCCTCCAGGCGGCACGGGCGGTGTTCACCGAACAAGGTCCCCGCGCCTCGCTCAACAAGATCGCCCAACGGGCGGGCGTCGGACCCGGCACCCTCTACCGCCACTTCCCCAATCTTCAGGCGCTCCTCGTTGCGATCATCGGCGCGGACGTGGAGGTCGTCTGTGCCCAGGGCCGTGAACTGCTGGAGCATCCGTCACCCGACGAGGCGCTGCGCATCTGGCTACGCGCGATCGCCCGCCACGCGACCGCCATGCGGGGCCTGGTCGCGACCCAGATGATCGCCCAGCCCACCCCGGAGACCAGCACCGCCTTGACCGCCTGCCACCAGGCGATCCACGCCACGGGAGACGCCCTGCTCAGCCGCGCGCAGCAACACGGCAACGCCCCCGCGCAGCTCGACATCGCCGACCTCCTCATGCTCACCAACGCCATCGCCTGGGCCAGTGAACAGACGCCCGCAGACACTGGTCGCCTCGACCGCCTCCTCGGCTTGATCAACACCGGTGCCCCCGGCGGCGAGCAGCATACGAACGAAATGCCGCGGTAGACGGCGCTCAGGACTTAGGTAAGCGTGGATGACCGTTCCCGCGCGCTTGGCCTGCGGAATCATGTGGCTTCTGCTGAAGATGATGGGCCGCGTCCCCAGGTTCGAGGCGGCCTTCACCTCGGTGACGGGTGGGTGAGCAAGCTCATTGATCTCTATGTCGCGGTGGCGGCACTGGAGCGCGACCGGCTCAGCCACGTGGCCCAGAACTACCTGTCGGCCGAGACGTTCTCGCTGGCCAACGCTCCGCTGAAACCTGCAGGAACGCCCTGGCCGGGAAATCGGAGGAGCCGTACCGGCCGATCTCGGCCCTGCGGAGTCCGGGAACTGCGCGACCCGGCCGAACCCGAGTGGGACGAGCGACGCAGGCGGTGATGGCCGCTCGGAGTCTGTCTGCGGAAGTAGGGCGCGGGGCCGCACGTTGTCCCCGCGCCCTTGAGAAGCGCCGGCGATCAGGTTCCGCTGATCGCCTTGTCCGAGCCCAGGCTCTCGGTCCGCGTCTGCAGGAACGTCCGCAGTGTGTTCGCTTCGGTTTCGATCGCGGCCGTGTCGGCTCCATTGTTCAGTTTGTATGAGCTGACCAGGTTGTCGAGCAGCTTGGAGGCGCTGCCATCGGCCAGGAGTTTGTTGTACAGGTTTCTGTACTGCTTCTCGTAGACCTTCTTGAAGGTGGCGTTCTTGAGGAACTTCTCCTTCAGCGGGTGGCCCATGGTCATGCCGCCCCTTGGCCGGTCGCCCTGCGGGGGCTGGCCGTTCTGGCGAGGGCGGCCACGGCCGAATCCCATGCTGATGCTGTCGTGGACGCCCGCCGTGGCATCGCCGTTGAAGGCGAGGTTCAGATCCCACGTGATGACGGTGAACTTCTTGCTGCCCGAGTCGTACCAGAGGTAATAGTTCTTGCCCGGCCCGGCCATGTCGTCGAAGTTGACCATCAGGTTCTGCAGGGCCAGATAGCGGGCGAACGACTCCACGTCCAGCCGGTCGGCGAGGCCGGCGGTGAACTCGGCGTCGGAAGCTTCGTTCACCCATTTGACCAGGTCGATGACAGGCTGAAGGTCCTTGCCGCCGATCTTGTTGATCTGCTTGAAGTCGTTGACGTATTGGGTCTGGTCCTCGCCCTTGTAGGTGAAGGAGCCGGTGGCCAGCGACTTGTACAGGACGCCGTCGCCCAGGTCCTCGGCGTAGCCCTCGTCGAGGTACTCCACCAGCAGGCGCGGCGTCGAGGAACGCCCGTTCACGTTGAAGGAGCTGTACGTGGAGCGCTGCGTCGGCTCGCCGGCGGCGCCGACGACCGAGATGCCGAGCGCCTCGCTGAGCATCGTCGTCGAGCCCGTCGCTGCGGGTCGCACAGCCACCTGCGTGTGGCCCTGGTAGCGGCGGCCCTCGACGAACTCGTCGAAGCTGATCAGCCAGGGCAGCTTCTCGGGCTCCTCCGCCTTGAGCTGAGCGCCGAACATCCCGCCGCCCGGCCGCCCGTTCGTTTCCGGCTGCCCGTTCGTCATCGGCTGTCCGTTTCCCTGCGGCTGCTCACCGCCAGGCGGCTGAAACCCGTCCGGCGGCTGGAAGCCTTCGGGAGGTTCGAAGCCCTCGGGAGGTTCGAAGCCCTCGGGAGGTTCGAAGCCCTCGGGCGGCCGTCCGCCGGGGAAGCCGCCCCGGCCGCTGCTGCGGGACTTGCCGTTCCAGGTCAGGCCCATGAGCGTGGAGTTGCCTTTGAGCCGGACGCCTACGCTGGGGATGCGGGTCCCGTCGATGGTCAGATCCGCCTCGACGTACTTCTTCTCGCCACTGGCGTAGTACTCGGTCAGCATGTCCTGGTACGCCGCGTCGGTGAAGGTCAGCTTCACCTCGTGCCCGACCGTGGTGTCGAACAGGTCCTTGGTCCCGGTGAGGTTCGTCGTGACGGTGTCGGCCGAAGCGGTCCGGGCGGTGGTCACGTACGGGCGGATCGTCCCGCTGCCGAACACGCCCCAGCACGCGGCCAGGAAGGCGGTGCACAGCGCGACGAGCTTCCAATTGTGCCGGAGCTTGATCGGGATTCGGTGGCGTAGCCGTCGCCGGTTGGTGGGATGGGTCATGGCCGCCTACAGGTCGGTCTGGTCGTACCCGGTGAGCACGGTGACGGACTGGCCGTGGTTGCGCTCGCGCAGAGCCGAGATGAGGTCGGCGGGCTCACTGCCCTTCTTGATCCTCACGGTGTACATGAGCTCGGTGAGCGCGCCGCCGCGGATCGATTCCATGCTGACCAGTTCGAACTCGTCGGTGTGCCGCACCAGCACGTCCTGGACCGTGGCGGTGAAGTCCTCGTCGGCCGGCACCTGCACCTTGACCACCTGGCGGCGCACGTTGAGCGCGAACCAGTCGAACCGCTGCATGAGCATGATGATCAGCGAGATCGCCACCGCCGCGACGATCGCCAGCAGGTAGAAACGAGTGCCGACGGCCATGCCGACGCCCATGACCAGGAAGATGAACCCGACGTCGCGGGTCTCCTTGATCGCGTTGCGGAACCGCACCACGGACAGCGCGCCGACCAGGGCGAACGCCCGCGCGATGTTCGAGCCGACGACGAGCATGATCAGCGAGATGAGCATGCCGAGGATGACGAGCGTCTGCACGTACGACTGGCTGTAGGAGACGTTGCGGTGCGTCGCCCGGTACACCCAGCCGATCATCGCGCTCAGCACGAACGACAGCGACATCGCGATCGCGATGTCGGCCACGCTGAACGTGCCGGACAGATCCTGGAAGGAGAAGTCCATCAGGGGTCAGGCCTCCATGTGAGCCATCGACCGCTCGCGGCCGGGAAGATGATCGTTGCCGGGCATGTGATCGTTGCCGGGAATGTGGAAGACGGAGCGCGGCGCCAGCCCGTAGGCCTCGATGCTCTGGCAGTACTTGGACACCCGCACCACCTGCAGGCTCCGCTTGGCGGTCAGATCGGTGAGCCAGTACGGGACCCGCTCGTTCGCCTTGACTTCCATGATCGCTTTGCGGGCGGGGACGATGAGCCGGTTCTCCGCGTCGGCGCCGAAGTGGAAGTCGCGGTCCCGGCCTCTGATGCGGCGGTCGAAGGTGACGCGCAGCCCAACGTCGGCATCTCGCCCCATGTAGGCGTGGCGGGTGTAACCGGTCATCGCGGTGGCGCGCAGCTCCAGCCGGGAGACCAGGTCGAGCACCTCTTCCAGGAAGGCCCGCTGGGACGGCTCGTGGTCGACCATCTGCCGCCCGTCGCACAGCCGCAGCGCGTCAGCGTACGGCAGGCGTACCCGGCGCTTCTGGGTGACCCGGTTGACGCGCTGCTTGATCTCGACGAACACCGGGGTGTCCGGCGCCGCCGCGAACCGGTCGCCGTAGTGGCGCACCCGCAGCTTCCTGCGGAACTTCAGGCCCTCGATCTTCTCCCAGTAGAAGCGAAGCTGCCGGGTGTCGTAGTAGACGCTCCAGATGTTGTAGCCCTCGTCCGGGCAGTGCCGGTCGCGGTCGAGCCGGTTCTCCAGTTCCTCGCGCAGTTCGTCGACCCGGTCCGCGTCGATCAGGTATTTGATCTCGTACCGGTTGAACGCGTGCAGTTTGCTCGGGGCGCGCAGCCGATGGCCGGCATCGCCTTCCGGCAAGACGCTCGAAGCGGTGCATTCTCCGGTCTGACCTTGGAAGACGTCTCGCTTGCGGAATCTTCGCAGCATGTCCCTCCTTCGGTGTCAGAGCACATCTGACAGCACGAAGCTGGGAATAGTGTGTGAATCGCCCGCCAATCAGAGATGAACAATCTGTTCCCATCCCTGCCGTTTTGGCCTGGCTGATATGCGAATTCGCGGCAGGCTCAGCCGTCCTGAGACCGGTACAAAGGCAACAGGACGCGGAACGTCGCTCCCGCGCCGGGCGCGCTGCGCGCCTCGATCCTGCCCGCGTGCGCCTGCACCAGCGCGGCGGCGATGGCCAGCCCCAGCCCGGTGCCGCCGTACGCGCGCGAGCGGCTCGGGTCCGCGCGATAGAACCGGTCGAACACATGGGGCAGATCGTCAGGGGCGATGCCCTGTCCCTCGTCGCGCACCTCGACCAAGGCCGCTTCCGTATCCGCGGCAGGTCCTGTTCCCGCATGCACGACCCCGTAGGGTGCGGCGTCGCCGGCGGTCCGTCGCCTGACCGTGACGCGCACCGTGGTGCCCGCCGCCGTGTGGGTGATCGCGTTTCCCACCAGGTTGGCGATGACCTGGTGCAGGCGGTGTTCGTCGCCGCGTACGAGCACCGGGTCGTCGGAGATGTGCAGATGGATGGGGCGCTCGCGGTCACGGGCCTGGGCGGCGTGCACCACATCACCCGCGAGGACCCGGAGGTCCACCACAGTGGGCTCCAGCGTGGGTTCCTGATCCAGGCGGGCCAGCAGAAGCATGTCCTCGACCAGTACGCCCATCCGTTCAGCCTCGCCCTCGATCCGGCCGAAGAGCCGCTCGGCCGCCGGGTCCCGCGTCCTGTGCCCGTGGTGGTACAGCTCGGCGAAGCCGCGGATGGACGTGAGCGGCGTACGCAACTCGTGCGAGGCGTCGGCGACGAAGTGACGCAGCCTCCGCTCGGACTGCTCCCGCTCGCGCAGCGCGAGGGCCAGGCGCTCCAGCATCACGTTCAGGGTCCGGCCCAGCCGGCCGGTCTCGGTGCGCGGATCGGTGTCGTCGACCCTGCGATCGGTGTCCCCCTCCGCGATCGCCTCCGCTGTACGCTCGATCCGGTTCAGCGGACGCAGGCCCAGCCGCACCACGAACCAGGCGACCGCGCCCAGCAGCGACAGCACCAGGACGCCGGCGGCCAGCTCGATGACCAGCAACTGCCGCACGGTTTCCCGGTTGGCCGCCAGCGACATCGACACGGCCACCCGCCCGCCGCCCGGCACGCTCGCCACGAGCACACGCCACTCCTCCGAGCCGGTCCTGCCGGCCACCGTGACGGGACGAGCCGGCAGCGCCGTGGCTTCCTGGGCCGTCAGGGCGGGCCCGTCCGAGAGGCCGGGCGGCATCCGCCGCACCACGCTTCCGTACGCGTCGTAGAAGGTCATCCGGAACTGTGTCGGCAGCTCCATGTCCCCGAGACGCCGAGGAGGCGGCGCCGTGGGCGGGGGGCGCCGGCCGAGGGTGAGGACCAGTTCGGTCAACTGGGTGTCCACCCGAGCGAGCAGCACCCGATCCAGGAGCAGCACACCCGCCACGGCGAAGACGGCCAGACCGGCAGCGCACAGGCCCAGCAAGGCGGCCAGCAGCCGATGCCGCAGTGACCACGAACGCCGAACCAGCCTCATGAGGAATCCTGCAGGCGATACCCCAGCCCACGCAACGTGTGGATCAACGGCCGGCCTTCCGCGTCGATCTTCCGCCGAAGGTAACTGATGTAGGACTCGACGATCCGGCTGTCACCGTCGATGTCGAAGTCCCACACCCGCTCCAGAATCTGTCCCTTGCTGACAACCCGCTCGGCGTTGATCATCAAATAGTGCAGGAGGCTGAACTCCGTCGGCGAGAGATGGATGGCCCGCCCCGCCCGCCGCACCAGATGAGCCTCCTCGTCGAGCTCCAGATCCGCATAGCGGAGAACCCGGTCGTCGACCTCTTCCAGCACGGGCCGGACCCTGCGCAGGATCGCCCGCAGCCGCAGAACCACCTCCTCCAAGCTGAACGGCTTGGTGACGTAGTCGTCCCCGCCCGCGGTCAGGCCGGAAATCCGGTCCGACACGGCATCCTTGGCGGTGAGGAAGAGCACCAACGGACTGTCCTGCGCCTCCCGCAACCTGCGAGCGACCGTGAAGCCGTCCAGGTCAGGCAGCATCACGTCCAGCACGATGATGTCGGGCCGCTCGGACGCCACCGCTTTCAGCGCCGCCCGTCCACTGGACGCGGTTCGCACGTCGAAACCGTTGAGACTCAGCGCCTCGGACAACAGCTCCCGGATGTTGGGCTCGTCGTCAACGACCAGGACTTTCGCGGGCACGGACTCGTTCATGGGTACGTTCTACGGTACCTGTGTAAGAGCAGCCTGAAAGGCCACGACCCGAGCGTGCGAGGCGCGAAGTCGGGCCGCGTCCCCACTCCCCACAATCTCATGTACGTTGCCGCCAATGCCTTCCTCGCCACCCCGCACGCCGCCTACGCTCGGCCATCGACCGCGTCATCGCGCTGCTCGCCGAGATCGGCGCCATCACCTCCTGGCTGCTCCGGTGCCAGACCACGAAGCACTGGGCCGCCCCGCCAGCCAGCCTCGGCCGACGCCGAACGCCGCAAGGAAAGCGCGAACGGACCCGCGCGGTCGCCAAGACCACCATCCGCCGGCTGCTGTCCCGCCGCGAAATCAGCTAGATGATGTCCCGGAGGCAGCGGTGGCCCAGCCGCCGAGAGCTCGGGCTGGGCGAGGACGTCGCCGCGGTGTACGACTCGGACACGACCCCGGGGCCGTCATCGGATGCTGATCCGCCGGTGTTCTGAGGTCGGATCGGGCATTAAGCCAGTCCGCCGGGCGCAAGGTCTTCGGCCTCGCCACCGCAGGCGTCCGTCTTGCTTGACCTCGTGCGCGTCAGTCCGGCAGCCAGTGCAGCTCGTGCGCCAGCGTTTTGGCGACGGCACGGATGCGACGGTGCAGCGGCGATTGCTCGCGCGGAAGGACCAGGTGGATCGTCAGGCTGGGCGCTCCCCGCAGCGGTCGCCAGGTGAGACCGGGCGGTGCTGCCGCGACCGCGGCTTCTCCGGCCGGGGCGAGGGTGACCCCGTCGAGCAGGTCGCGCTGAGACATGTCGAAGGAGACTGCGGGCGTGTGGAATCGAGGGTGTGGCCGGATGTCTCGGAACAGTGCGGACAGCTGATCGTGGACCACGGGGTTGGCCGCACGATCCGGGAGTCGCAGCGGATACGCGGCCGCGTCGGCGATCTCGATCTCCGGGTGTTCGGCCAGCGGATGGTGCTGCGCCAGCTGGACCCCGACGCGCATACGCCGCAGCAGGAACCGGCGCACGCCACGGCCCAGCTGTTCACCACGGGTGATCCCGGCATCGATTCGGCCATCGGCGACCGCGAGGGAGATCTCCGGTGTCGCCATCGGTACCGCGCCGACCTCGAGCCCGCTGTTGCCGCGAACCAGCCTGTCCACCAGGGCCGGTACCGTCTCGGCCCCGGCGCTGAGGCTGTATCCGATGCGCAGCGTGCCCAGCTCACCGGCCGCCGCGCTCCGGGCGGTGTCCCATGCCCGGTCCAGCGCCGCCAGCGCGGGTGGCGCGGACTCCGCCAAAGCCGCACCGGCCGTGGTCAATGCGACGCTACGCGTGTTGCGGACCAGCAGGGCCGTACCGAGTTCCGCCTCCAACCGGCGCATCCGGGCGCTGAGTGCGGGCTGTGCGATACCGATCCGTGCGGCCGCGCGGGTGAAGTTCAGCTCCTGCGCCAGTACCAGGAAGTAGCGCAGGCTCACCGTATCCGGCGCCACGTGCCCTCCCCGCCGATTGATAACGGTTCGTTCTGAGTCTATCCCGTACCGGTCTTTCCCTCGGCCGCACACCAAGCCCTAACCTGCGCATATGACGATGCAACCGGCCGCAGTACCCATCGCCGGGATCGATCGATCTGCATGTCAATGCGAAGTCGGACGTGTCCGGCCCAACACAGGAGGTTTCCATGGCCAAGGGCTACTGGGTCAGTGTCTACCCCGCTATTTCCGACCCTGAGGGGCTGACTGCCTACGACAAGCTGGCCGGTCCGGCTGTCCAGGCTGGAGGCGGGCGCACCATATCCCTCCTCCCGTCCCAGGGCGGTCGAGTCGTCGCCCACGAGGCCGGAATTGCGCAACGCGTCGTTCTGATCGAGTTCGACAGCTTTGATCAGGCCGTCGCGGCATACGAGAGCGAGGCGTACCAGAAGGCGCTGGTGGCCCTCCCTGACGGCTTCGAGCGCGACTTCCGCATCATCGACGGCATCGACTGACCTCGACGGCCTGCATGAGGCCACGGGCAGCCGCCGTGTCCTGCTCAACCTCATCGACCAGGGCCTGGCCTGGCAGCTCCCGCCCATGCGCTCGACCGGCCCCGGCCGGCCGCCGATAGCGGGAAGACTTCCTCCATCGCAAGGCTGGCCGGCTACCGCGGCCTGTTCGACTCCCTGGTCACGGTGCTGTCCAACCGGCTGACCGAACCGCTCAACCTCCCCGGCGATCGCCGGGCCGAAAGCTACCGTTCCCGCAGGCGCCGCGTCGTCGTCCAACGGCAGCCCGGTGCCGTGCGGCGGGCTACTCCATGTCCTAGCCGCCCGCGAGGTCGCTCCGGCCTGCTGATGCGGCGAGCGACGGCGAGTAGTCGTCGAGGGTCATGGCGTTGTGCAGGCGTGCGCTCTTGCTGGCCAGGCGGAGAAGTGCGCGCCGGGGCCGGGCGGGCAGGGCGGAGATCAGGCGGGCGCCCTGGGCCAGTCCTCGTACGCCGAGGCGGGAGGCGGGGATCAGGGTTTTGGCCGCGCTGAGCGCGGCCGCGTGGCTGCCGCGCACGTGCTCGGCCATCGCGTGCTCGTAGGCGGGGAAGGCGCGCTGGTGGTCGCCGCCCGCTCGCGCCAGTTCCCCGGCCAGTACGTACGCGCCGACGACGGCCAGGCTGGTACTGCCGCCGACGGCCGGGCCGGGACAGTAGCCGGCGTCGCCGACGAGCGTCACCCGGCCGCGCGACCAGGTGTCCATGCGGACCTGGGTGATCGAGTCGAAGTAGAAGGCCGGGGTACGGTCCAGCTCGTCCAGCCAGCGGTCCACCTCGGGGTGCATGCCGTCGAACGCGCCGCGCAGCAGCTCCTTCTGCCGGGGCACGTCGCGGTGGTGGTAAGCGAGCTCGTGTTCACTACGGAACAGGAGCAACGCCCGTGCCTCGTCGAGGTGTCGCGCGCCGTACATGCCGGCGGTGCGGCCCACGCCGACGTGCATGAGGAGCTCTCCGTCGAGGCCGAAGGAGTGAGGCAGGGTCAGCACCCCGAAGTAGGCGCCGATGAAGGCGCCGAAGCGGGACTCCTCGCCGAAGACGAGGCGGCGCACGTTGGAGTGCAGCCCGTCCGCGCCGACGACGATGTTGAAGCGGCGCGGCGTGGCGCGCTCGAACTGTACCTCGCCGTCGGGCGAGATCGCGGTGATCGAGTCGCCGAAGAGGTACTCGACGTGGTCGCGGGTGGCGTCATAGTAGATCTCGCTCAGGTCGTCGCGCATGATCTCCAGGTGCCGGTCGGAGGTGGCGTTGAAGATCTTGGACAGGTTCACCCGGACAGGGCGCCGGGCGCCCTCCTGGTGAATGGTCATCCGGTTGGTGCCGGTGGCCCGCTCCTCGACGCGCGCGATCAGGTCCATCTGCTGCGAGATGTTCATCGCGGGCCGGAACAGGTCGACCGCGTGGCCGCCGGTCTTGCGCAAAGCCGGCGCGCGCTCGACGACGGTGACGGAGCAGCCGTGCCTGGTCAGCCAGTACGCCAGGACCGGACCGGCGATGCTGGCGCCGGAGATGAGAATCCGCATGGCATTCCTGCTTGTCATTCAGCCCACCCGTACGTCGTGGAGCGCGCGGTCGACCGGCCGTGACCGCCCGTCGGAAACGTTCATGAGCCCACTGTCGCCGCCGGTACGCGCCGGTGGCTTGGACAAATGTTCCCCTCTACCGCCTGGCCGGTGGGCTGAAGCACGGCCTCGAGAATCGCGGCGGACCGCCGCATACAACTCGACCTTGGACTCGGGCTGCACCAGCGCCACCTCATCCCGCGAGCACATCAATGCTCGCACCACAAGTCCTCGGGCGCTGTTACTTCCCAGCGACATCACCTTGCAGCGGAAACGATCGCTGTCACCTGTCATCGACAGAACCAGACGTGAAATGGACGCGGGACCACGTGTCCTGCTGTGTGGAAGTCAGCGGCCAGGCCATGCGGCGGGATGTTCAGCGTCGTCAGCGCTCTTCGTTGGTTGGATGATGGGCATCGTGACGCACTCGGCGAAGTGGAGGTCGCACGCTGATCCCCTACGCCGAAACTGTCGGTGCCCGTTCGTGACATCTCGGTCACCAAGACGGGCAACGGCCAGGTTTCGGGTCGCGCCGAGACAGCAGGAGTGCCGGCCTTGGCGTGGGTAGAGGACCCGTGCCAGGAGTGTGCCGCGGTCGGCCGACACAGCCTGCTCAGCGTTTACGTCGCGACGGGTCGCCGGTCTTGCGGCGTTTTCCTGCCAGCGGCTGTGCTCCCCGATGGCGCGGAGGCCGGGGCCGGCGAGCGCGCGCGGTGGCATCCTCCCCGTTCGTCTCATCGACTGCCACCGTGACCTCGGTGGCCTCGCCGGGACCGGTGGAGGGTTGTCCGGTGAGCAGGTCGGTGAGCCGGTAGGCGGCGTGGCCGTCCAGTGCGCTCTGGCCGCGGTCGTAGCGCTGGGTGGTGACCGGCGAGGCGTGCCCGAGCAGTTCCTGGACGTCTTCGACGGCGACTCCCGCGGCCCGGAGCAGGGTGGCGGCGGTGGCGCGGAGCATGTGCGGGGTCAGCTTCGCGAGGTCCAGCCCTGCGGCGCGGGCGGCGCGGCGCAGCGCGGTCTGCTGCCGCCAGCGGTCGAAGCTGCGGCCGTCGGCGCGTAGCAGGAGCAGCTGGTCGGTGCGGCGGCCGGCCAGCAGCGGCCGGAGCAGCTCCATCACCTCGGCGGCCAGCGGCACGACGACCTGCCGGCCGCCCTTGAGCCGGAAGGCGATCACCCAGTGCCCCGCCGAACGCTCGATCCGTCCCGCCGTCAGCCCTTCCAGTTCAGCGGCGCGCAGCCCGAGGGTGGCCAGCAGCATCACCGCCGCGGCGTCGACCGGATGACGCTGGGCGATCTGCTGCGCACCGCGTACGAGGGCGGCGGCCTCGTCGAGGGCCAGTGCGGGGGTGGTGCCGACTTTGCCGACCTCTGGCGTCTCCACGAACGTAGCGGGGCTGTGGCTGATCACGCGGCGGCGCACCGCATAGCCGTACAGCGATTTCAGCGTGGAGATGTGCCGTTTGACGGTGGCGGCGGCCAGCGGGCCACCGCCCCGGCCGAGCACCGCCGCATGGCCGCCGCCGGTGCCCAACTGCTCGGCATAAGCGACCAGGGCGTCCTCGCTGACCTGCCACAGCCCGGCGCCGGGCGCGGCGGCGGCCCACCAGCGTACGAACTTGGCCAGGTCGGCCAGCCGGGCGCGGCGGGTCGCGGCGGTCCTGCCCGCGCGCAGCCACGCGGCCACCGTCGGCCAGCTGGCCCGTTGCCCGGGGGCAGGCGTGTCGTCGGTGCGCGGCAACGCGTCGATGAGGTCCACGTCGGCGCCGGGCACCTCGCCGCCGTCCCTCGGCCGACGCCGGGGACGCAGCCCGGCGATGTCACCGACCGAGTCCACCAGCGGCGCGGGCGGCGGCAACGGCGGCTCGGCCGCCTGACCGACCCCGCCGACCACTCCCCCGCCGCCGTGACCGCCTGAGCCGGCAAGCGTCGCGCCCGCCCCGGGACGCCACACCGCGGTGGGCACGAGCACGTCGTCGCGGCTCATACGCCTCCTTCGAGATCGAGGCGCTCCGAGGGGGCCTCTCCGGTGTCCTGACTCAAGAGAAATGATGCCGGGTGTAACATGCCTGCCCAGAATGCGGGCGCTGGGCTGTGGCCACCACAACCGCACACCCGGGCTCCCGTCAGGGTCGTGACGAGCCTGATCGTGCCACATTGATCCTGATCAGCGTCCGTCGGTGTTCGGTCGTGGTGGGCTCGTGAAGAACCTGTGCAGTTCCCTGGCCACCAGGGGCGGATTCCCGCCTCTGTTCCTGTTGCCCGAGCCGCCGTGGTTGAGCTTGGCGAACTCGACGCGTTCCGCGTCGGGCAGCACGCGTTTCAGCTCGTCGAGCGCGCCCTTCAGATAGGCCGGGCTCTTGCCCCCGCCCATGAGCAGGACGTCGGCTTTGATTCCGGCGAAGCGCCGCCACTGGTCTGTCGTCTCGATGATGAGTTGGGCGTCGTAGTGAAAGGTCGGGACGAGTCGCAGCATGTCGCCGAGCATGAGCCGGACGATGGGCTTGAGCAGCCATCCGGGCGGGGCGTGCCGGAACAGCTGAGTCTCCTTCGTCGCGATGACCAGCGCTTCGGCGTGGTCGCCCGCCTCGATCTCCCGGTCGAAGCGGGGTAGCCAGTCGGTGGCCAGCGACCCGTTGATCGACAGCGGCGGCTCGTAGACGGCCACCTTGCGTACTGTCGGCAGGTCAAGCGCCGCCTGCAGGCAGATGATGGCGCCCGAGCTCAGGCCGAACAGCGCCTTGGCGCCTGTCGCGGCGAGCAGCGCTTCGAGGTCCTCGACCTCCCTGCGCAGGCCGTAGTCGGCCCCATGGGGGCCGCTCAGCCCGCGGCCGCGCCGGTCGGGCAGGTAGACGGTGAACTCGCCGGCCAGTTCCTCGGCCAGCTGCACGTGGCTCCCCGCCGACTCCATGCCGCCGTGAACGAGGACGATCGGCGGGCCGCTGCCGAGCCGCTGGTAACCGATGGTGGTTCCGTCTGAGGAGGAGACGGAGCCCGTGGTGCCTGACGTGTTGACATCCATCGCGGTCATCCCTTCGGACGTGCCTCGACCGGCCCCCAGGATTGCCACTCTAATGCGATATAACGCGATGTGGGCGAACGCTCACTCTGTCCCAGCCGCCAGCGACATGCGCACGTCGCGACCCCCGCTCATCGAGCCCGAGAGGGACGGGGCGCCTCGGAGAAGCCCCGTGCCGCATCAGTTTGCCTGGGCCCAGTGAGAGTTCTCATTCTTCTGCCAGTAGCTGATCCTCATCAGGTGGCCAGTAAGCACAATGGAGCTTCATGGGAGTCGATCCTGGCATCGGGGGCGGAGGAACGTACGGCCAAGCGCGAGGCGAACGACCATGGTCCTCCAGCGTTGCCGCGCTCATGCGCCTGCGCGCTGCCAGAGGGTTACTCGTAGCGTGCGCGTCGGGCGATGGGGGTGAATCCCAGCCCGCTGAACAGTGCGGCCGACGCGGGGTTGTTGACGTTGATGTCGAGGAGGACATGCGTGTCTCCGGCTGCGCGGAGCCTCTCCAGCGCGGCCAGCGCGAGCATCCGGCCGATCCCCTGACCGCGCCGTGCGGGAAGCGTGCCGATCTGGATCAGGAAACCTTGAGCGCAGGTCACGAAGCCGAGAAGATCTCCATCGTGCCGGCGTGCCACCAGCGAGCAGTGGGGGCGGAAGTCGTCGTCGACGGTCCAGTCGATCCATTGCTGCTGTGACCAGCCGGGAAATCCGGGCCGGTCGGCGAAAGACCGCTGGTACGCCTGAAAGAAGAGGTGGCGCGTGTCCTCTGCCCAGGGCTGGACGGTGATACCGGCGGGGATCGCGGTCGCTGGAAGTGCGTGCAGGTCGAGGCGCATCACGTCTTCGGCGAAGCTCTGGCGCAGGCCACGCGAGGCGAACAGGGCATCGGCGTCAGGTGTAAGTGACTCCATCTCCACGCTGACGCGCTCTCCTCGGCCCCGGGCCAACTCGAGCAGCCGATCCAGCAGTTCCGCCCCCAATCCTCTACCGCGGTGTTCTGGATCGACCCATCCGGTGATGACAGGGTCCTGGCGCACCAGACGCACGCATCCAGCAGCCAGCAACCGGTCCTCACCGAACACGCCGACGCTGATCATGTCCAGGCCATGGCGTCGCCCCAGAAGATCGCCCCAAGCCTCCTGCTCTCCTCCATCCCGCGCCGTGCATCGGCCCGCAAGATCGGCTATCTGAGTGAGATGCTCCGGCGAGAGTGCCGACCACGTCATGTTCACATTGGCTCCAGATCGGTAAACAGCATCGCGGTCACGGTGGTGCCTAATCTGGGCCCGTACGGGGGGCCGCGTCTACGGCGCCGTCGAGGGCTGAGACTCCGCCGGAACAGGCGCTGGTTCAATGGCCCGGACCACGTGACATATCGGCCTGGGTCGCGACGAGTTCGGCGTACTTCCCGGGCACGCTGATCAGTTGGTCGTGGGTGCCGCGCTGGACGATTCGGCCCGCGTCGAGGACCAGGATGAGGTCAGCGTCCCTGACCGTGCTGAGCCGGTGAGCGATGACGATCCTGGTCTGCGGCAGCCGAGCCAGGCGGGCTTCGATGGCGGCCTCGGCGGCGCTGTCGAGGTTGCTGGTGGCCTCGTCGAGGAGAAGCACCCGGGGCCGGGACAGTACGGCGCGGGCCAGCGCCAGTCGTTGCCGCTGGCCGCCGGACAGGCCGCCGCCCTCGGTCAGCATGGTGTCGTACTTCATGGGCATGGACATGACGTCGTCGTGCAGCGCGGCCAGCTCTGCCGCCGCGACGATGCGCTCCAGTGGGGCGTCGGGGTCGTTGAGCGCGATGTTCTCGCGGATGGTGCCGTTGAACAGGGACGGGTCCTGGGTGACGACGCCGAACTGCCGGCGCAGGCTGCGCGGGTCGAGTTCGCTCGCGGGTACGCCGTCGTAACGGATCTCGCCCTCCACCGGGGTGTGCAGCGCCAGCAGTACCCGGGCCAGCGTGCTCTTGCCCGAACCCGACGCGCCGACCAGCGCGACCTTCTGGCCGGGGCTGATCGACACCGATATGCCTCGGAGGGACCACGGGCCGTGCCGGTCGTGCCGGAAGCCGATGTCGCGCAGCTCGATACGGCCGCGCAGCCGCAACACCTCGATGCCCTCGCCGGGCTCCGGGGTGGAGATGAGGATGTCGGAGAGCCGGTCGAAGTGGGCGCCGGCGAGCTGGAGACTCTGCAGTGAGGTCATCAGCGAGCCGAGCGGGGTCAGCGCGGCCAGGGCGATGGCGTTGAGCGAGACCAGTGCGCCGACGGACAGTTCACCGTCGAGCACCCGCCAGGCGCCGATCCACAACAGCCCGAGCGGTGTGACCACGCGGATCGCCGACACCACGGCGTCCAGGAAGCCGTGGGTGAGGCCGGCCCGTACGTCCGCGTCGAGCTGCTGGGCGAAGTGACCCGACCACTGCTCGACCGCCCTGCGCTCCGCGCCCGACGCTTTGAGCGTCTCGATGCCGCTGAGCGTCTGGATGAGGGCGCCCTGCGACTTGGCCAGGGCCGCCAGTTCCCGCTGGGTCAGCAGGTGTACGCGCCGGGACATGGCCAGCAGCAGCAGCGACTGGAGCAGCACCACGCCCGTGAGCGCCGCCCCGAAGACCGGGTCGCGGACGAAGATCAGCACCAGATACCCGATGGCGAGTGGCCCGTCGAGGACCGCGGTGATGATCTGGCCGGTGAGCAGTTCGCGCAGGGTCGAGACGCTGGAGGCGCGGGTGACCAGGTCGCCGGTGCCCCGCCGGGTGAAGTACGTGTAGGGCAGGGCTACCAGATGGCCGACCACCCCCTCGCTCAGCTCGCGGTCGGCACCGGCGCGTACGGTCACCAGCAGCGCCGCCCGCAGGTAGCCGAGCACGAGCTGGGCCGCCCCCGCGATCAGTACCGCCGCGCCGAGCAGCGGCAGCAGGGCGGCGGCGCGCTGCGGCAGTACCGTGTCCAGCAGCAGCTCGGAGAACAGCGGCAGGGCCAGGCCGACCAACTGCAGCAGCAGCGAGGCCGCGATGACCTGCGCGAGCAGGCCGCGCCGGCGGGCCAGCAGCGTCCGTACGAACTGTCGCCGCCAGGCGTCGGCCGGCGCCGGGCCGCGCCGGAATCCCGCGCCCGGTTCGAAGAGGAGCAGGACGCCGGTGAAGCCCGCCGCGAACTCCGCCTGGCTCAGCCGTCGCCGCCCCTGGCCGGGGTCGACGAGGTCGACGCGGCCGGCGGCCCAGCGCTCGACCACCACGAAGTGGTTGGATTCCCAGTGGGCGATGGCCGGGAGCGGCGCACGGGCGACCTCGCCGGGGGCGAGCCGTAGCGCCTTGGCGGCCAGTCCGTGCTCGCGGGCGCCCGCCACGACGGCGCGGGCGCTGAGGCCGTCCCGGCCGACGCCGAGGCGCTCCGCCAGCTCGGTGACCGTCGTCCGGTGGCCGTGATGGCCCAGGACCATGGCCAGGCATGCCGCCCCGCACTCGGTCTGCGTGTTCTGGAGCACCACCCGCAGCCGGCTCACCGGACGCCCACGATCAGTACCGCCACCACCCCGCCCGCCGCCGGCACCGCCACCGCGAGCCAGAGCAGTGCGAACGACGGGCCACGGCGATCGCGCGCGGTCACAGCCAGTGCCATTCGACGTCGGCCTTGGCCCGCAGTCCGGCCAGGTACTCCGCAAGGCCCGCACGACCGGCGGCGGCGAGGGTGCGCGGGTCGGCGGGGTCGGCGGGACGGCGTTCGCGGACGACGCCGAGCAGGTGGCTCCTCCCGTACGGGACCGGCCCGACGACGGTTCCGGCGGGGGCGGTGCGCAGCGGTTCGGGCAGGTCGAGGGCGGGGCCGTCGGCGGTGGTGACGGTGATCCGGTCGCGGCCGGCGAGCGCCCGGGTGAGGGCGGCGACGGGGTCGGGGGCGC